>CADBOC010000236.1 GCA_902796175.1 Oscillospiraceae bacterium
CAAAAAGCTTCTTCAGCAGCGGCACCAAGAGGTACAATCCCCCGATCATATACAAAAACCAGAGATGCACGGAACCCGAAAAGAACCCCGCGACGACGTCGCGAAGACGCATATCCATGCTGTAATTCCACAGCGCGTACACCGCCGACCAGAACACGAACGACAGGACGATCCGCGGAAGATACCGGCGCAGATGGACGCGCGGCACAAAGCTGCGCGCCGGATCCAGGAACAGCGCGCCGCTGATCATAACGAAGACCGGCACCGCCCAGCGGGAAAGCGAATCGTAAAAATTGAACGTCATCCAGTTATGGGAACCGACGTCGTCCCCGAATTTTTGCGCTGACTGATGCAGCAGCACGACAATAGAACAGGCGATCACACGCAGCGCGTCAAAATACCAGGTTCGTTCCGCTTGTTTTTCCTTCTGCACAAGCGTTTCCTCCTTATTTTTTCGTTCCGGGCGCATGCTTCAACCGGGCGGATACGCTTTTTCCGATCCGATGCAGGAACGGATGCCTTGCCTTAAAAAGCTTTCGTTTCAGCGGCTGGTCGACGACAGAGGTCACAGGCCAGCGCCGTCTCAGCTTATTCGCCCGTCGCAGCAAGCGGCGGGCCAACGCGGGCTCTCCCAGTTCCCGACGGATCCGTCCGGAGAACCAGACGGCGCTTTCCAGATAGTGCTTCTCGACCGCGGCGTACAGACGAAGATATCCGCGCTCCTCAAAAAAAGCAAGCTGTTCCTCGAGCGCCCACAGGTAATCGAGCTTTTTTTCGCTGAACGGAGCGCGCATCGTACCGCCCGGGTTATCCCGGTAAAAGTAGAGCGCCTCTTCGATCCGCGCGACCTTGCCCGCCGCCGTCAGCCATTTGCACGTTACAGCGTTGTCCTCCATCACCCGCCCTTCGGCGAGCGGATACCGTTCATAGATCCCTTTTTTCAGCAGGCAGGGGAACAGGGTCCAATACACGGTATCGTTCTTACGAAACAGCTCTAGCAGGCTGTCCTCATCGACCCGCAGAACAGACCTGCGGATCGCCTTTTGCGCATCAAAACCGGGCGGCGGCTCCTTCCCCTGCACGCGGCCGCACACAGCCGCGCCCGCCCCGGTCTCGGAGACCGCGGCATAAAAAGAAGACAGGAGCCAGGGGTTTACCGTATCGTCGCTGTCGATGAAACAGACCCATTCCGCGCGGGCGGCCTTCACGCCACGGTTGCGGGCGGCCGACTGCCCCGCGTTCTCCTGATGCAGGACGCGGACGCGGGGATCCATCCCGGCGTAGCGTTCGCAGAGCGCGCCGCTGCCGTCCGTGGAGCCGTCGTCGATCAGAATGACCTCAAGATCCTGAAAACGCTGCGAAAGAACGCTCTCCATACAGGCGGGCAGATACGCTTCGGTATTGTAAACCGGGATCACGACGGATATTTCAGCCATTTACAGTCCTCCGGATCCGGATCAGCGCTTTTTTGTATTTTTTTCGGAGCTTCTTCCATACGGGATGCGCCAGCCATTCGTAGGTCTTCCTGCCGCCGGCTTCCTTCTCATCCAGAACGCGGCGGTACCGCCTGCGCGTCCGCCGCAGCAGCGCCCTGAACCGGCGTATTTCCCGTTTCTGTTCCGGGTAATCCGCCAGCATGTGGTTCAGCACTTCTACGCAGCCGACGTAGAGGCCCGACGCGGAGAGATTTTCCGCTTCATAATACCCGTTTTTATGAAAAAATCTGCACTGCTGCAAAAATGCGTCCAGACTGTCGGCGCGATCGGGGGTCCATTTTTTTCCCAGGGAGATCCCTTCCGGATTCTGGAAATAATAATACATCGGCCTGTTGATATACGCTACGTTTTCACAGTCAAACAGGACGCGATACAACAGGAACTCATCCTCATGGACCTTGCCGACAGGAAAACGGTATCCGGAAAAAACACGCTTCGAACAAAGCTTACAGACAGGGATCGTTGCGACCAATCTGTTGGCAAGCCACATCTGTTCCGGGGAATAAACAACGAACGCATCATCGTCGTTCGGCACGTCGGAAAACGTCTCTTTCGTTTCCTTGAGATCGCACAACGCCATTTTAACACCGCCGCGTCTCGCGGAATCCAGGAGACGGAACAAATAATCGGAAGAGATCCAGTCGTCACTGTCAATGAACGCGATCCACCCTTCGTTTCCGTTTTTGTACGCTCGGTCGATCCCCGTATTCTTTGCGGCGGCCTGACCGAGATTGTTTTGGTGGATCACGGATATGCGGGGATCGGATCCGGCATAAGAATCACAGATCTCTCCGCTTTTATCTGTCGAGCCGTCGTCTACAAGGATCAGTTCAAAATCGGAAAAAGTCTGTGCAAGGATACTGTCGATACAGCGCGGCAAATAGCGCTCAGAATTATAAACTGGAACGACAACTGAGATCTCAGCCATTTAATAACCTCCGCAAGCGTTTTTCTGTTTTATAAAGCAAAGGATACGCATACCTGCGTAATGTCCGGAGATCCTCCCTTTGCCGAAGCCGCAGAACCTTCCCGTATCTTCTTATCCCCCAACGCAAACGTTTTCTCGCATTTTTGATCCTGTTCTTTTCATCCGGAAATTCCAATTGCAGATGCGACAAAGCGGTCAGGGAATAGTCCAGCAGCAATCCCGCTGTCTGTTTCTCGGCTTTCAAATACCCGTTTTTATGAAAAAAAACACATTGCTGATAAAGAGCATCGATAGAGTCAGTTCTTCTGGGAGTCCAGCTTCGTTCTGTAATGCTGTTCGGATTCACATAATAACAGTATAACACATTGTCAACAAACGCGACGCGATCCGTTTCAAACAGAACTCTGTAAGTGGTAAACTCATCCTCATGCAATCTTCCTACGGGAAAGCGCGTTTCCTGAAACAGACGGATCGCGTACAGTTTTGCCCATGCGACAATCCCCGTTCCCCGATCGGCACAGAGCAGTTCCTCCGGCTTTAGGGTACAAATCCGTAGTCCCTCCGTCTCCTCCGGGGGGTCATTTCCATCGACCCTCCCCCAGCGGCATACGGAGATCTCCGTTTCCGATTTCCGTGACGCCAAAAGAAGATATTCGAGATACTGCGGTAAGACCCAGTCGTCGCTGTCGATAAACGTGATCCACCGGCAGTCCTTATCACTAAGAACACAGTCGATCCCCGCGTTTCTTGCGGCTGAAAGCCCCTGATTCTTTTGGTGGATCACTTTGATCCGTGCATCCTGCGATGCATAAAGATCACAGATCGCACCGCAGTCGTCCGGCGAACCGTCGTCCACAAGAATCAGCCTGAAATCCGTAAAGCTCTGCCCCAGTATGCTGTCGACGCACCTTTTCAGGTACGGTTCCACCTTGTATACCGGAACGATCACACTTATCAGCGCCATATCATCCACTCTTTATCAAGTCTGTCAGTTTTTCATAATAAGGCTTCAGCCGCGCGGGATCGAAACGGGGCGTTTCCGTACGCAGCTCTTCCCATAGTTTACAGATCTCGTCCACACGTTCGCAAAGCCGGATAAACCCGAGATCCTTCACCCATTCGTAGCAGCCGCGGATCTTTGTGCTTTTGCTGTCAAGCAGAATACACGGCGTCCCGGTAACGGCGGAAAAAAGCATCGCGTGGAGCCTGTCCGTGATCACAAGCTCCGACCGGCTGAACTCAATCATTTTTTCTCTCACGAACGCGTCTCTCTCCGCCGAAAGGATCCTTTCGACCGGACTCATATCTGAGCTTGCCACCCGATCCCCGAATAAACGTTCCGCCTGCTGTTTCAATACGGCAAGATCATGCTCCGTGAGCGTACGCTCCTGATCGGAGCTAAAAAAGGCGCATTGATCGGCGAGCGCAAAGACCGCGTCGGAACGAGCAGGCTTCCAGCTTGCAGTAATCCCGTCCGGATGCTGAAAATAAAAAATAGAGAGGCGTTTGCACCGCTGCAATTGTTTCACACTGAAACAGCAATCTGTATGTAACGAACTCATCCTCGTGCAGTTTTCCCTGCGGGAACCGGATTTCGTCAAATAGCTCTTTCGCGTACAGTTTTCCCCAGGCAACGACCGCGTTCATTCTTTCGGAGCAGTAAAAGGCTTCCGGCGCTTCTGCTGCAGATTCTGCCGGCTCCGATATCTGTATATCGGATTCCCACTTCGCGTACAGAAATTTACAGGATGATATTCCCGCGCCGTGTTTCACAGCCGCGTGATACAAACGGGCAAGATATTCCGCATGTACCCAATCGTCGCCGTCCACAAACGTGATCCATCCGCAGTCGGGATCAGCTAAGGCGAACTCGATCCCCGCGTTCCGCGCTTGAGACAAACCGCCGTTTTCCTGATGAATGACCGTAACGCGCCGATCAGACGCAACGTACGCGTCGCAGATCGCGGGACAGAGATCCGGGGAACCGTCGTCCACAAGGATCAGCTTAAAATCGGTATACGTTTGAGCCAGAATGCTGTCAACGCACCGTTCCAAAAACAGTTCAATCTTATAAACAGGAACGATCACACTGATACAAGACAAGCGCGCCCCCCCTTACTCAAAATAGGATTCACCTGCCGGAGCGAAGCTGCAAATCTGGCAGATAACAATTTCCCCACCATTGTTTCTGCCATTCAAGTCCGTTCACGGTTCTGGTCCCGACGACAGTGAACATCAGGATATTGTCAACCACGTCCTTATGCTCTTCCCCACCTACCCCGTTCGGTTCGTATAAGACAATATTGAACCGATAGTTGCCGGGCGCAAGCATCGAAGTCGGATACACGCCGTAAAAAACGTTATCGCCCTTCGTAAGATAGAGTTCTCCCTGTTTCGTGGTCGTCACGCCGATCGGCGTTCCGTCTTCATTGTACAGGACAGAACGAACAGCCAGGTGATGGGAGGATTTATTCGCATGGATCAGAAGCTGGAAACGCAGGTCGCTTCCTTCATCAAGCACATAGCCGTTTTCATTGCAAAAATTAAACCGTTCAATGCTGTAATCCTCGTCTGTTTTGTAGTCGGCTTTCTGTTTTTCCGTAAACAGCCACTGCTCTCTGTAAGCGACCTCCTGTTCCTTCGGCATATAAAGCGCGATCGCCTTTTCCGTATTGCCGTCAAAGATAATTCTGCCGTGCTCCAGCACGATGCAGCGGTCGCAGAGCTGGCGAATGGTGCGCATATTGTGGCTCACGTACAGAATCGTTCTGCCCTCGTCCTCGGCGGCCTTGCGCATCCGGTCTATGCACTTTTTCTGGAACGCCATGTCGCCGACGGCGAGCACCTCGTCCATGATCATGATCTCGCTGTCAAGGTGCGAAGCGAC
>CADBOC010000237.1 GCA_902796175.1 Oscillospiraceae bacterium
ACGACGGCAAGGCGCTGCAGGCCGGTACCTCGCACTATTTCGGCGACGGCTTCGCCCGCGCCTTTGATATGACCTTTACGGACAAGGAGAACAAGCTTCAGTATATGCACCAGACCTCCTGGGGCACCACCACGCGTCTCATCGGCGCCATCATCATGTCCCACGGCGACAACAACGGCCTTGTTCTGCCCCCGAAGGTGGCGCCCGTGCAGGTCGTGATCGTGCCCATCGCGGCGCACAAGCCCGGCGTGAACGAGGCGGCGGCCGCGCTGGCGGAGCGTCTGAAGGGGCGCTTCCGCGTCAAGGCCGATTTCAGCGACAATTCCGCGGGCTGGAAGTTTGCCGAGTATGAGATGAAGGGCGTGCCGCTGCGTCTTGAGATCGGCCCCAAGGATATCGAAAAGAACCAGTGCGTGCTGGTGCGCAGAGACAACCGCGAAAAGACCTTCGTTTCGATGAACGATCTTGAATCCGAGATCGACCGCCTGCTCTCGGAGCTGGGCGAGGCGCTGTATCAGAAAGCCGCCGAGAACATCGAGCGCCGCACCTATCGCTGCAGGAGCGTCGATGAGATCCGCGCCGCCCTCGCCGAGCACGGCGACGGCTTCGTGAAGGCCATGTGGTGCGGAGAGGAAGCGTGCGAAGACAAGGTCAAGGAGCTCACCGGCGTCGGTTCGCGGTGCATTCCGTTTGATCAGGAGCAGATCTCAGACGTATGCGTGTGCTGCGGCAGGCCCGCGAAGCACATGGTGGTCTGGGGCAACGCGTATTGATCCTTAGATAAAAAAAGGGGGAGAAAGATATGAAGATCCTTTTGGTCGGCGCGGGTTCCATCGGCGGCTCCACCGCCGTCATGCTTAAGGAGCACGGCTGCGACATAGATCTTGTGGAAGCGAACGAAAAGCGGGCCGAGGCCATCCGTACCACGGGGCTCAAGCTCACCGGCGCGCTCGGCGACCACTGCCAGCGCTTCCGTGTTTACGGCAGCGCGGATGAGATCGAAGAGACCTACGACGTCTGCGTGATCGCTACGAAGTATTTCGCCCTGCAGGCGGTGGCGAAGCAGATGCTGCCGCATGTGAAGCCGAACGGCCTCTTTGTTTCGATGCAGAACGGCATCTGCACCGAGCTGCTCAGCGACGTGGTGGGCAAAGACCGCGCGGTCGGCTGCATGATCGGCTTCGGCGCGACGCTGAAGCCCGACGGTACCATCAACATGACGAGCAAGGGCGAGCTGATGCTCGGCCGCGTCACCGGCGTGATCGACGGGCCTCTGAAGGCCCTGGTTGCGGTATACAATTACCTGCTGCCCACAAAGGCGGTGCCGAACATCGAGGCCTGTCTCTATTCCAAGCTGATCGTAAACTCCTGCATCAACTCCATCGCGCCGCTCACGGGCGAGACGGTCGGCAGAATGCTGGAATCGAAAAAGGCGAAGCTCATCTTTCTTGAGATCGCCCGCGAGGGGACCCTGGTCGCGAAAAAGCTCGGGATCAAGGTGCCGCCCTACGCGAAGGTCCTCAATTATAACCTGCTGCTCATCAGCGAGGCTGCGTGGTTCAAGAACCTGTGCTGCCTTGTGGTAAACGTGGTCGGCAGCAAATTCGGCGACGTGCGCCCCTCCACGCTGCAGTCGCTCGACCGCGGCGAAAAGACCGAGATCGATATTTTCAACGGCTATATCGTCAGAAAGGGCAAAGAGGCGGGCGTTCCCACCCCCGTCAATCAGCAGATCTACGATTTTATCAAAAAGATCGAGGCCGGGGAAGAGAAGTCGACCCTCGCGAATCTCGACCGCATCAGGCTGTAACGTGACAGCTCCGCCGGGAAGGCTTTCGCCTCTCCCGGCTTTTTCTCTTTATATGAAATATTATGCAGGAATTTCTCAAAATAATGCGAAAACACTCTTGCGCTTTAATGCGGTGATGTGCTATAATACTACCATTCTAACACGGAATGAAGGGAGAATGGATATTATGAATTTCAACGCGGAAGTCGCCGTCTTTATCGTCTATCTGCTGTTTATGATCGGCATCGGCGTATTCTTCTTTCTCAAGCAGAAGCAGGGCAATGAAAAGTCCTATTTTCTGGGCGACCGCAAGATGGGCGCGTGGGTCACGGCGCTCTCGGCCGGCGCTTCGGATATGAGCGCGTGGGTGCTCATGGGGCTGCCGACCTCCATTTACGCCCTCGGTATGGGGCAGATGTGGGTGCCCATCGGCCTCGGCCTCGGTTATACGCTGAGCTGGATACTGGAAGCGCCGCGGCTCAGAAAATTCTCGATCGTGGCGGATGATTCCATCACCATCCCGCAGTATCTGACGAACCGCTTCCTCTCCACCTCCAAAACGCTGCAGGTGGTATGCGCCGTCGTGTTTCTGCTGGCGTACATCGTATACGCGGCCTCCAGCATCAAGGCCTGCGGCATCCTGTTCAACAAGGTGATCGGCTGGGATACCCAGACCGCCATGTACATCGGCGCCGTGATCATTGTGGGCTATACCTTCCTCGGCGGCTTTTCCGCCGTGTGCTGGACGGATTTCTTCCAGGGCATGCTGATCCTGGGCGCGATGCTCATCGCCCCGATCTTCGCGGTATCCATGATGGATATGAGCAATTTCTCCACGATGATGCAGACCTCCACCGCCGACGTGCCGGGTTTTTGGAGCATGTTCTCGAACTGGAAGGATATCGTCTCCGGACTCGCGTGGGGCTTCGGCTATTTCGGCATGCCGCACATCATCATCCGATTTATGTCCCTTAAATCGCAGAAGGAGCTCAAAAAGTCCCGCGTGATCGGCATTTCGTGGACGGCGCTCATCCTGATCTTCGCCGCCGTCATCGGCGTGGTAGGCAGGCTCTTCTTGAAGGGCGACGCGGCGTTCGTGAAGGATATCGTGGATAACGAGCTGGTCTTCATCGAGATGGTGCGCGAGATCTTCAAGGCGGCTCCGATCGTGATCGGCGTGCTGCTGGCGGCTGTGCTCGCGGCCTCCATGTCCACAGCGGACAGCCAGTTGCTGGCCGCGAGTTCCTCCTTTTCGGCCGACGTCTATCAGCCCGTGTTCCGTAAAAACAAGGCCAGCGACAGGGAGATGCTCTGGGTCGGCCGCATCGTGGTGCTTGCAGTCGCCGCGGTCGCGCTGCTGCTGGCCTCCAACCCCAATTCCGGTTCCATCATGAGTCTCGTTTCGAACGCGTGGGGTGTGTTCGGCGCGGCCTTCGGCCCGACCATCGTGCTCTCGCTGTTCTGGAAGCGCTTCAATTTCGCCGGCGCCGTCGCCGGCATCGTAGCGGGCGCGGCGGTGGATATCTGCTGGATCGTCTTCCTCTCCTCCACCGGTGTGTATGAGCTCTTCCCGGGCTTTATCTGCGGCATGGTCGTCGCCGTCGTCGCGGCGCTCGTCACCAGGGCCCCGAGCAAAGAGGTAGAAGCCCTTTTCGACAAGGCCGTGGCGTATACGGATCCCGAAGAATGATTTTCCTCTTTTAAGAAAACCGCAAAAAACAAGATCCCCCCGAATCGGCCATGCCGTTTCAGGGGGATCGCTGCGTTGTACGCTTTTATTTCACGCTGCCGGGGGCGGAGCGGAGGGTCACGTCGTGGTAGCCGCCCTCCACGATGCTCACGGCCGAGACCAGCGTGAGCTTGGCCTGCTCGTGGAGCTGCGGTATGGTGGTCACGCCGCAGTTGCACATGGTGGAGCGTACTTTATACAGGCTCTTTTCCACGTTGTCGTGCAGGGAGCCGGCGTAGGTGACGTAGGAATCCACGCCCTCCTCAAAGCTGAGCTTCGTGCCGCCGCCGAGGTCGTAGCGCTGCCAGTTGCGCGCGCGGTTGGAGCCCTCTCCCCAGTATTCCTTTACGTATACGCCGTTCACCATCAGCTTTTCGGTGGGGCTTTCGTCAAAGCGGGCGAA
>CADBOC010000238.1 GCA_902796175.1 Oscillospiraceae bacterium
CTGAACGAGGTCGGCCGCAGCGAGGTCCTCGCGCCCGATGAGATGATACAGAGCGTGCGCTTTATGGGCGCGGTCGCCTACGTCGTCACCTTCCGCAATACCGACCCGCTCTTTGTGCTCGATTGCTCGGATCCCGCCGCCCCCGCTCTGAAGGGCGAGGTAAAGCTCCCGGGGTTCTCCGCCTACCTGCACCCGGCGGGGGAGGGCTATCTGCTCGGCGTCGGCTACGGCGGAACCGAGGAGGGCCTCGACGGCTCCGCGAAGCTGAGCGTTTTCGACGTGCGCGACCCCGCGAACCCCAAAGAGAGCGGCTCGCTCACGCTGCCCGATACCTCCTTCGATACGGCGTATAAGGCGTTCGTATCGCTGCCGGACGGCGGCTTTCTGATCCCCTATACCGAAAACGTCAACTACCGCGCGGCGGATGCGGGGGACGCCGAGTACTATACCTCCGCCGCCGTGCCCGGCATGCTGCGCGTAGCGGTGGAGGAAGGGAAGCCGGTTCTGCTCCGCGACCTCAAGGGGAAGCTTCAGGAAAACCGCTGGTCCATGGCGCGGGCGAGCTTTATCGGCGACACGGCCTACCTGATATCGGACGAATACCGCTCACTGTGCGTAGAGGCGTTCAGCCTGCTGACCGGCGAGGCGGGGGCCGAGGCGTACTTTGTGACCGAGGAGGAAAGCCCCGCATGGGAGACGGAGCCCGAAACCGCGGCCGAGGTTTACAACGCGCCCGCCGAAGACGCGCCGCCCCAAACGCAGGCCCCGGTCACGCTTTCCCCCGCCGCAGCGGAGGAAACCGGCTGAGATCGATGAAAATCCTTTAAATTTCGCGTTTGTTCTTGTAAAAAGCGGAAATATCGTGTATGATGATAACCGACGGGATCTTTCCCGTCGGTTGTTTTCTGTGATTATGAATGGAGGCGGAGAGAAGTGCGGGAAAAGATCCTGAAACTGGAGCAAAAACCGCTGGAGCCGCTGGTGCTTCGCGTTCTCAGCGCGTGGTGTCTTTCCAGCGTCGCGCTCATGTTTGCCGCGCAGGGCGGCTTTGCCGAGCTCGAGACTTACGCGGGGATCCCCCTGTGGGGCGTTGTTCTGGCCTTCGGACTCAGCCTGGGGCTGCTTGAGCTGATCATCCGCAGAAAAAAGAAAAGGGGCCGGGATATCACGCGGAGCATTCTGCCCGTTTGCTTCGGCGTCTTTTCGGGCCTGACCGTCAAGGCGGAGTCGGATTATTACTATCTGTTCGTTCTTACGGCGCTTTGGGCGATCCTGATCTTCTATTATCACCGCCGCGGCTGGCTGCGTTTCAAAAAAGGGGCGCTCTCGGAAAAAAGCGCGAAGAAGATCATTCTGATCTCCGCGGCCGTGTTTTTTGCCGTGGTCGGCGGCATCGGCGTGCTGCGCTACGTCACCTACCGTTCGCCGAACTTCGATTTCGGCATTTTCGCGCAGATGTTCTATAACATGCGCGCGCATTTTGCGCCCGTTACGACCTGCGAGCGCGACGGCCTGCTTTCGCACTTCGCGGTGCATATCTCGCCGATCTATTATCTGATCCTCCCCTTTTACGCGGTGATCCCGTCGCCCGTCACGCTGCAGCTCGCGCAGGCGGCGATCCTGACAAGCGCCGTATGGCCCATGTATCGCCTGTGCCGCCGGTTTTCGCTCTCCCCGTTCGCCACGGCCGCCATGTGCTGCCTGCTGCTGCTCTACCCGGCTGTGGAGGGCGGCGCGAATTACGACATCCACGAAAACTGCTTTCTGCTGCCGCTGCTGCTCTGGGTGTTCTGCCTGTTTGAGGAGGAACGGTATCTTCTGATGCTGATCCCGACCGTGCTCACGCTCCTGGTCAAAGAGGACGCCGCGGTCTATATCATCTTTTTTGCGCTCTTCGTGTTTTTGGACCGCCGCCAGTATCTGCGCGGGCTGGGGCTTGCCGCCGGCGCCGCCGTTTACTTCGTTCTGGCGCTGTTTTTGCTCAGAAACTTCGGCGACGGCGTGATGGAGGGCCGCTACGGCAATTTTATCGTGAATGACGGCGGCCTGCCTGAGGCGGTCAAAAACGTGCTGGCGGATCCCGGCTTCGCCCTTACGCAGCTGCTGCTGGATGAGAAAGAGACGTATGCGGAAAAGCTGCTGTTTTTGCTGCAGATGTTCGTGCCGCTCTCGTTTCTGCCCTTCTGCCTGAAACGGATCTCGCGTCTGCTGCTGCTGCTGCCGATGGTGCTGCTCAATCTTCTTACGCTCTACCCGTATCAGTATCAGATCGATTTTCAGTATACCTTCGGCGTCGCGGCCTTCGTTCTGTATTTAAGCGTTCTGAATCTGTCAGAGCTGCCCCACGGTACGATGAAGCGCGTGCTGGCGGTTTCGCTGATCTGCGGCGCCATGTGCTTTATCGCAAACCCTGTCAACCGCCTTACGGGCGGCGGGTTCGGCGTTCTGGTGACCGAGCGCGAGCAGCTCGCGCTGATCGACGAGACGGTGCGCTCCATCCCGAAGGACGCTTCCGTGATCGCTTCCTCCTACTTAACGCCGCATCTCTCAAAACGGGATACGCTCTATGAGATGTATTACCACAAGCCGCAGAAGGAGGAGCGGGTGGATTACATTCTGCTCGATCTGCGCTTCAAGTATGAAAAATACATCAGCAAATACGAAAAACTCGGATACGCCGTCACCAAAACCGTATTTTATGAGGGCGAGAGGCTTCTGGTCGTGATGGAGCCCGCCGAAAAGCAATAAAGAAAAGAGGACTTTTACCATGAAAAAACGGATCTCCGCGGGCGCGCTTGCCGCCTGCCTGCTGTTCTCCTCCGCCGTCTCTCTGGCGGGCTGCGGAAAAAAGAGCAAAGATCTCTCCGGTGAGCTCGCCGGCGCGTCGGACGCCGTCTCCGGCGACAGCGCCTACGGCAGCGCGCAGGAGACCCAGCCGCAGCAGGAGCTTACCTGGGCCGAGACGCTGCCGGCCCCCGAAACGGCCGCGGCGCCCGAAACGGCCGGGGGAACGGCCGCGCCCGCGGCGCCCGCCGCGCAGGAGGACCGTTCCGGCAATCCCGTTCCTGTACAGCGGGTCGGCACGGCGCTGCACCCGCTGACCGGCATGCCGGGCTACGACGGCGAGTATTACGCCGGGCAGAAGGTGATCGGCGTCGTGGTGGAGAACCACCCGAGCGCGCGTCCGCAGTGGGGCATGAGCACACCGGACGTCGTGCTGGAGTATGAGGTGGAGGGCGGCATCTCCCGCATGCTCTGGCTCTACGCGAACGCGGATGAGCTGCCGGCGAAGATCGGCCCCGTGCGCAGCATGCGCCACGATATCGTGGAGCTGGCGCGCGGCTGGGATCTGGTGTTCATCCACTGCGGCGGCTCCAGCTTCGCCCGCGACCGGATCGCATCCTACAACGGCGCGCTCACGGATCTGGACGCCATGTACCACGACGAGTGCTTCTCGCGCGATTCCTCCCGGAACGTTTCGATGGAGCACACGCTGATCCTGCACGGCGACCGCTACCGCAGCGCGGTACAGAGCCTGGGGCTCAATACCGTTTTGTCGGATCCCGGCCGTACCTACTTCCGTTTCGCGGACGTCTCCAGCCCCTTCCGCCCCGGCTCCGCCACCTGCGAGAGCGTGCATTTTGAGTATTCGGGGTATTACACCTATGATTTCAAGTACGACGCCGCCTCCATGCGCTATAAGATGGATATCAACGGCTCCCCGCGGCTCGACGATCAGGGGATACAGAACGCCTACAAGAACTGCGTGCTGCTCTATACCGATATGGCGGATATGCATACGACGGCCAAGCATCAGGATCTGCTGCTCGAAAACGGCGGCGACGGGATCTTTTTCACCAACGGCGGCTATACGGAGATCCGCTGGGCAAAAGGCGGCGATACCGATCCGCTTCGCCTTTACGCTCCCGACGGCACCGAGCTGGTGCTCAACGCCGGCAATTCCTACATCGGCTTCGTCCGCTCCACCCAGCGCGCAAAGACCGTGATCGCCTGAGCCCAAACATATACAAAAAGAAGGATCCCGAACGCTGTCCGGGATCCTTTTCTTCTATTCGGTTTCGGCGGATCAGAACGTGCCGCTCATGTCGGTCTGCACCTGCGCCACCACGGTCTTTTTATAGGTGGAATGGCTGATCTTCTCCTGCAGCAGCGCGTAGAAGCGGTCTTCGTCGAAGGGGATCGGAACGTCCTCGTTCGTCCAGGAGGAGAGGAAGGCGGCGTTCGAGATCGTAAGGCCGTTGATGCCCTCGGCGCCCTCGGCGATCAGAGGCGCGCCGTGCAGAATGTGCGCGGCGAAGGCCTTCAGCACGCCGGCGTGCTGTTCGTTCATGCCGTCGGTTTCCACGTCCACCCATTCGCCGGGGTTGCGGTCAAAGCCGCCCTTCGCAGTCACGAGGTGAACGGAGGTCGGCTGCTCCGTCACGAACATGCGGATCCGGTTGTCTTCCACCACGATCTTCGCGCGGTCCAGCGTGATCTCAAGGCGGTTCGTGCCGGGGCAGTCGCCGGTGGTGGTGATAAAGGTGCCGGTCGCGCCGTTCGCGTATTCGGCGTAGATGGAAACGTCGTCCTCCACCTCAATGTCGTGCCACTTGCCCTCGTGGCAGATCGCGCGGATCTTAACGGGCATACCGCAGATCCACTGCCAGAGGTCGAGCTGGTGGGGGCACTGGTTGAGCATTACGCCGCCGCCTTCGCCGGCCCAGGTCGCGCGCCATCCGCCGGAGTTGTAGTACGCCTGCGTGCGGTACCAGTCGGTGATGATCCAGCTCACCCTTTTCAGCTCGCCGTATTCCCCGCCGCTTACCAGCTCCTTAACCTTGCGGTAAACGCAGTTCGTGCGCTGGTTGAACATGATGGCGTAGGTCTTGTCGCTGTGCGAGGCCTCTTCGATCAGCTCGCGCACCTGCTTCGTGTAAACGCCGGCGGGCTTCTCGCTCATCACGTGCAGGCCGGCTTTCAGCGCCGCGATCGCCATCGGGGGGTGGAAGTAGTGCGGGGTGGCGATGATCACCGCGTCGCACGCGCCGCTGGCGAAAAGCTCCTCCGCGGAGGAAAAGCAGAGCACGTCCGGCTTCTGCTGACGGGCGAATTCAAACTTTTTGGGGTCGATATCCGCGACGGCGGTCAGCTCCATCTCGGGCTGATTGCCGGCGGCGATGTTTTTTACGTGGTCCGAGCCCATGTTGCCGACGCCGATCACGCCGACTCTTACTTTATCTGCCATCGTTGTTGCCTCTCCTTTTTTCAGCTCTGCGCCTTGGTTTTTTCGAGCAGCTTATCGTATTCGCGCTTGTAGCGGTCGCGTTCGGTCATGGCGCGTTCCGCGTCCTCGAGGTAATCGCCGATCTGCGCCTTCAGCTTTTCGGCCGCTTCACGCTGGAGGGCGGCCTCCTGTGAAAGGTCCATCGCGGCAAGGATCAGCGCCTGCGTAAGGCTGACGCGCCCGTTCGACATGATCGCGGCAAGCTGGCGGTTCAGGGAATCCGTGATCGCCTTGACGGCGGCGGGGTCCTCGTCCGTAAGCAGCGTGTAGTTCTGCCCCGCGACGGTGATCTCCATTTTTTTCTTTTCCATAACCTTTATCCCTTCCTGAATTGGTGTTTCATGCGCTGTTCCTTTGAGAGGATCTTTTTGCGCAGCCGCAGCGAGGTGGGGGTCACCTCCAGCAGCTCGTCGTCGCTTAAGAACTCCATGCACTGCTCGAGGCTCAGCACCGAGTGCGGCACCAGCCGCAGGGCTTCGTCGGAACCGGCGGCGCGGGTGTTCGTCATCTGCTTCTTTTTGCACACGTTGCAGACAATGTCTTCGTTTTTGGAGCATTCGCCCACGATCATGCCCTCGTACACCTGTACGCCGGGGCCGATGAAGAGGCGGCCGCGCTCCTGCGTGTTGAACAGGCCGTAGCCGGTGCTCTCGCCCGCCTCGTGCGCGATGATGGAGCCGTGCTCCCGGGTCTGGATATCGCCCTTATACGGCTCATAGCCCGCGAACAGGTTGTTCATGATGCCGTAGCCGTTGGTGTCTGTCAGAAATTCGCTGCGGTAGCCGATCAGGCCGCGGGCGGGAATTTTGAATTCCAGGTGGCTTGTGCCGCCGTCGCGCGTGCCCATGTTCTCGAGCTCGCCGCGCCGCGCGCCGATCTTTTCCATCACGGCGCCGACGTAATCGGTCGGCACCTCCACGATCAAAAGCTCCATCGGCTCATGCAGCCTGCCGTCGATCGTTTTATAGATGACCTGCGGGCGGGATACCTGGAATTCGTAGCCCTGCCGCCGCATGGTCTCGATCAGGATCGAAAGGTGCAGCTCGCCTCTGCCCGATACCTTGAACGCGTCGGTGGTGTCCGTCTCCTCCACGCGCATGCTGACGTTGGTCTCCACCTCTTTGAAAAGGCGCGCGCGGAGGTTGCGGGAGGTGACGAATTTGCCCTCTCTGCCCGCGAAGGGGGAGTCGTTCACGTGGAAGGTCATCGAAAGGGTGGGCTCGTCGATCTTGATGAAGGGCAGCGGCTCTATGTGCTCGGGGTCGCAGAGCGTGTCGCCGATGTTCAGGCCCTCGATGCCCGAAACGGCGACGATGTCGCCCATGCCGGCGTGATCCGTTTCTGTTCTGCCAAGACCCGTGAACTGGTAGAGGCGCGAAACCTTAACCTTTTTGCTGCCGTTTTCCGCCGAGCAGAGCACAACGTTCTCCCCTTCGCGGATCGAGCCGCGCTCGATGCGGCCCACGCCGATGCGCCCTACGTAATCGTCGTAATCAAGGCTCGAGAACAGCAGCTGCAGACCGCCGGTTTCGTCGCCCTCCGGCGCGGGGATCTCGTCGAGGATCGCCTGCAGCAGCGGACGCATATCGCCCGAGCGGGCGTTTTTGTCGAAGCTGGCGTACCCTTCCCTTGCGGAGGCGAAGATCACCGGGAATTCGATCTGGTCTTCGTCGGCGCCGAGCTCGATGAAAAGATCCAGCACTTCGTCGATCACTTCGTCCGGCCGCGCGCCGGGGCGGTCGATCTTGTTGATGACCACGAGCGGGGTCTTGCGCAGCGCCAGGGCCTTCGACAACACGAAGCGCGTCTGGGGCATGCAGCCCTCGAACGCGTCTACCAGCAGAAGAACGCCGTCTACCATCGTCATGATGCGCTCCACCTCGCCGCCGAAATCGGCGTGGCCGGGGGTATCCACGATGTTGATCTTTACGCCGCCGTAATTGACGGAGGTGTTTTTCGAAAGAATGGTGATGCCGCGCTCCCGCTCCAGATCGTTGGAATCCATGACGCGGTCCTCTACCACCTCGTTGTCGCGGAACGTGCCGCTCTGCCGCAGAAGCTTGTCTACGAGCGTCGTTTTACCGTGGTCAACGTGGGCGATGATCGCAATGTTGCGTATGTCTGTTCTTTTACTCAATGTTTCACCTTCAAACCTCTTGCTTGTCGAATATCAATGATAACAAAAAAAAGGCGAAAAATCAAGGTTTTTTCGCCTTTTTCGGTTATTATTTCGGCCCGTTCGGGTCAGACGTGCATCTGCTCGTCCGCCAGCTCGCTGATGGCGTCTGTGTCGCCGGAGGAGGCGACGGCGGAGGCCGCACGGCGGCGCTCCAGCAGCTCCGCGTACATGATCTCTTTTTTCTTGCCGTGCAGGTCGTAGAACAGCATGGGGATCACGCCGAACGCGCCGGTCACGGCGGGCACGATGGTGAACATCGCGAAAAGATAGAATTTGACGTAATCGGGCTGCTCTCTGCCGGCGGTGTAGGCGTCGGGGTCGTAGCCCACCCATTTTTTGAGCGCGGTCGAAAACACGCCGGAGGCGCTGGAGGCGACCTTGGCCGCCATGCCCTTCGCGACCGAGGTCATGGCCTCGGTGCGGTAGCCGTTCTTCCCCTCGCAGTAATCCATCGCCTCGTTGTAAAGCTCGGTGCCGATCACGCTGCGAAGACCGTAGAACAGGGTCCAAATGACCTCCCACAGCGCCATCGCGAAGAACATGGGCAGCGTTTTGGTGTAAAGCCCGCCCTTGAGGGTCTTCGGGTTGAAGCCGATGCAGCCGAAGAGGAACACGAATACGAGAAGGAAGTTGTTGATGTAATGGCTCACGATATAAAGCAGGCGGCTCGAGAAGTGCCGGCGCAGCCACGGCACGTAGCTGAACGAGACCGGCGAGATGGGCGCCGCCGGTATGCCGGCGAGCATCGTCATGGAGCCGAAGTGCAGTACGTCGATGTAATAATCCTGCTTGCTGCCGCCGATGCCGAAGGCGGAGAGAAAGTCTGAGAGCGTGAGCAGCAGCACGGGCTTGTTGTTCATGATGGATTTGAGCGACGCCAGCACGCTCGGGCTTTTGATGGACTGCATGATGCGCTCTTTCGAATTCATAAAGAACCAGAAGCTCATGCCGCTCGATACGAGCGTGGTGAACGTGCCCATGCCTACGAAGGCGGTCAGCATCAGCTGCTCCGTCGTTTTGTTGGCGCTTTTGATCACCCTGTTGTCGATCAGATCCAGCAGGACCGTCATCAGCTGCTCGGGCAGCTTTTCGCCGAAGGTGCCGCTGGCGAAGTTCGCCAGGGTGATCAGCCGCGTTCGGTCTACGGGGTGCGGCGTGATGGTGGCGAGCAGCCCCGTTCGGGCGATGCCCTGAAAGGTGCCCACGCCCTCTTTCAGGAATTCAAGAATGACGTAGAAAACGAATTTCGCTACGTTCATGGCGGATTTCGCGCCGAAGAACATGGGCATGAACCAGTACAGCAGCGTCAGTATTGCGCCGGGGCCCGCAAGCCCCAGCAGATAGGGGCGGAATTTGCCCCAGCGGGTGCGGGTCTTTTCCACGATCGCGGCGGTGAACACGTCGTTCACGATATCCCAGATGCTGTTGATCGTTTTCTGTATCGCCTGATAGCCGAGGTCGATCTTTACGATGTTCGTGATGAAGCGCGTGCTGAACGTGTTGATGTTGAAGCTCTGCGCCGCGTCCCACAGCACAAAGCCGACGGTCTCTTTTGTGCCGACGTAGCGGCGGTTCTCATATACGTACTGCAGCTCTTCGCCTGTAAACTCCTGCCCGGGCAGGTTCTGCTCGTCTGCCAACGTGATTCCCCCTTTTTTGTCCCAAAGAGAATACTGTTATTCTATCATACGTCGCGCTTCTTTGCAAGCGGCGCTTATTTTTTACGCCAAATTGGTACAATTTAAACAAAACGAAAAAAATGTTTTTATGCAGTATTTTTCGGTTGACAAACGCCTGCGCCTGTGCTACAATATTGTCACAAATAAAGCAGACGGCCGTCCGTTTCACCCTGCGAATTCCGTTTTTCAGGGTCCCATAAACCGAATGCGCGGTTTCTTCGCGCGTTTCTCTTGTATGGAATTGCGGGCGCTCGTCGTCCGCATTTGTTTTTACGGGGAAACCGTATTTCAATTTCGGAGGTGTTTTTGTATAGCTACCAGGGAACTGCAGATCAACGAAGAGATCCGGGATCGCGAGGTCCGCGTGATCGCCGACAGCGGCGAACAGCTGGGCATCATGCCCAGTGCCGAAGCGCTCAGGATCGCCGCGCAGAGAAACCTTGATCTCGTCAAGATCGCGCCGCAGGCGACGCCGCCTGTGTGCAAGATCATGGATTACGGCAAATACCGGTTCGATCAGCAGAAGCGCGAAAAAGAAGCGAAAAAGAATCAGCGCGTCATCGAGCTCAAGGAGGTACAGCTCTCCCTGAACATCGACAAGCACGATCTTGATACCAAGGTCAACCACGCGCTGCGCTTTTTGCAGGCCGGCAATAAGGTGAAGGTCTCGATCCGCTTCCGCGGCCGCGAGATGGTGCATCCCGAGCGCGGCTATGAGATCATGGAGGCGTTCGCAGCCGCCTGCGCCGAATTCGGCGTGATCGAAAAGCCCGCGAAGATGGAAAACCGGAATATGCTCATGTTCCTTGCTGCAAAAACCGCGAAATGAACCCTGCCCTTCCGGCAGAATGAAATCAGGAGGAAATAGTCATGCCGAAAATCAAAACCAATTCTGGCGCAAAAAAACGTTTCAAGCTTTCCAAGAACGGCAAGCCCATCCGCGCGCACGCCTACAAGTCTCACATTCTCAATAAGAAGTCGACCAAGAGAAAAAGAAATCTCCGCAAGACCGTCGTTGCCGACAAGACGAACGCCAGGCAGATCAAACGCCTGATCCCGTATAAATAATCAGAGAGTTCACACGGAGGTATTATAAGATATGGCACGTATCAAAGGCGCGCTTATGACGCGCAAGAGAAGAAATAAGATCCTCAGGATGGCCAAGGGCTACTACGGCTCCAAGAGCAAGCTCTTCAAAACCGCGAAGCAGGCCGTGATGAAATCCGGCAACTACGCGTACATCGGCAGAAAGCAGAGAAAACGCGACTTCAGAAGACTGTGGATCACCCGCATCTCCGCCGGCTGCAAGGCGAACGGGATGAACTATTCCACCTTTATGAACGGCCTGAAGATCGCGGGCGTCACGCTCAACCGCAAGATGCTCAGCGAGATCGCCATCGCCGACCCCGCCGCCTTCACCGCTCTGACCGAGCAGGCCAAGGCCGCCCTCGGCAAATAAGCAAACAGCAGAAAAGCAGTCATGCGGAGCGATCCGTATGGCTGCCTTTTTTGCCGCAGAGAATCTTTCCTGTGTGAAAAGATTGATTTTACGGCTGTTCCGTGATATGATAACGGCAGATAGATCCTGATCGGAAAAACACATCAAAGGAGGCCAGGCGGAATGGAAGCGGTAACACTCGCGGTGATCAGCGACCTGCATCACTATTCCCGCACGCTCGGGGATACAGGCAGAGCGTACGCGCTCAGAAGCGGCGGCGATCAGAAGGCGCTGGCGGAGAGCGGGGCGGTGATCGATACCGTGTTCGCGCGGCTGGCGGAGTCGCAGGCCTCCGCCGTGCTGATCGCGGGGGATCTGACAAACGACGGCGAACGGGCGTCGCACGAAGAGATCCGTGAAAAGCTGCGTATCCTGCGGCGGAAAAAGCCCGTGTATCTCATTACCTCCACCCACGACTGGTGCACGGACTCGAACGCCCGCCGTTACGTCGGCGACCGGGCGGAGCGCGACGTCGAGACCCTCGGCGCCGAAGAGCTCGCCTCGTTTTACGACGAGTTCGGGCGCGAGACGCTGCTGGCGGAATTCCGTACGGCAAAGGGCTTTTATACCCGCTGCTATCAGGCGGCGCCGGGGCTTCGCCTGATCGCCGTGAACGACGATATGGACGGCGCCGGAGGGAAATCCGGCTATTCGCCGGCGCACCTCGACTGGATGCGCTCGCAGCTCGCCGACGCCGCGGCCGCCGGCGACCGCGTGATCGCCATGGAGCACCACCTGATGCTTTACCACCTGTCGCCCCTTATCAACAAAGGGCAGAGCATCGCGGATCACGAGGAGACGGCTTCGGCGCTGGCGGACGCGGGCCTGAGGCTGCTGTTTGTCGGGCACTCCCATATGCAGCGCAACGCGCGGTTTGTCTCGCCCGCGGGGAACGCGCTCACGCAGGTGAACGTCGGGGCGCTGTGCGGCTACCCCGCGCCGGTCGTATGGCTCACGGCGGCGGAGCGGGAGGCGCGGATCCGGGTGGAATGCCTTCGTGATTTTACGATGGACGGGCGGACCGTAGGGGCGGATTTCTTCCGGCGCCATACGGAGGACGTTCTCCTGAATCTCATCGACGCCGCGGCGACGGATAAACGCGACTGCTTCGACCGGCTGAACGCGCAGGGCATCCATGTGAAGGAATCGCTCTGGCCCGTGCTGCACACGGCGGCGAAAAAGCTCCGCGGCATGACGGTGGGGCAGGCGGGCCGGCTGATCAATTCGTTTACCTTCGGAAAAGGCGTCGACAGGCAGGCGGTCGCCGCGCTGAAGGACGAACCGCTGCTCGACCAGATCCTTACCGTGTTCTTAAGCGTATTCGACGGCTCCGCGGCGCTCAGGGAGGCCTCTCCCGCGCTCTCCCGGCTCGTGCTGGATGTGGGCCGTCTGCCCGCGCGCGCGGCGCGGCTGCCGCTGCCGAAGGGGACGAAGGCGTCGCTGCTGCAGACGGCGCGGCAGATCGAAGCGCTCACCGCCGAGCTTGTTTCACCCGCAGGGCCCGATAACCGGGAATGCGGGATACCGTGGTAACGCTCAGGGACGCCGCTCTTTCGATCGCGCGCGAGGCGATCCGGGCGGCGGATCCCTACGATTCCACGGCCAGGATCCTGAAGGGGCTTTCCCTTCCCGACGGCCTTACGGTTCTCTCGGTCGGCAAAGCCGCCGTGCCGATGGCGCGGGCCGCCGCCGATACGCTGGGCGGCAGGATAAAGCGGGGCCTGGTCGTGACGAAATACGGGCACACGGGCGATTTTGCGTCCCCTGTTCTGCCCGTGATCGAGTCTGCGCACCCGGTGTCGGACGAAAACAGCGCACTGGCCGCCGAGCGGGCGCTTTCGATGACGGCGGCCTTAAGCGAAACGGATACGGTCCTCGTGCTGCTCTCGGGCGGCGGCAGCGCTCTTTTTGAAAAGAGCGCCGTGCCCGCCGTTCTGCAGCGGCGGGTCACCGAAAAGCTGCTGGCCCGCGGCGCGCCGATCGAGGCGGTGAACGCCGTCAGAAAACGCCTGAGCCTTGTAAAGGGCGGGCGCTTCGCCGCGAACTGTTACCCCGCGCGGGTGATCACCGTCGCGCTGTCGGACGTGCCGGGGGACGACCCCGGCGTGATCGCCTCCGGTATCACGGTTCCGGATCTGACGCCGGCCGCCGCCGCCGCCCGGTACGCCGAGCGGTATCTTTGGGATGAACCTGAAGCGCTCGCCGCCGTAACGCGTACGGCGGCGCCGCTTAAGATCCGCGACGGCGGCTATTACATCGCGGGGAGCGTCGGGCTGCTGACCGACGCCGCCGCGAAGCGCGCCGAAGATCTCGGTTTTTCCGTGCTGCGTTATCCCGGTTTTTTGATCGGGGAAGCGCGCGAACAGCCCGCCCGCCTGCTCTCCATGCTGCCCGAATGCGGGAGCGCGGCGCTTATCTCAGGGGGCGAGACCACCGTTACGCTGCGGGGAACAGGAAAGGGCGGCAGAAATCAGGAGATGGCGCTCTCCGCCGCGCTGATCCTCGAAAACGACCCGGATACGGTCTTTCTGAGCGTCGGTTCCGACGGGACCGACGGCCCTACGGACGCCGCCGGCGGCGTTGCGGACGGTTACACCTGCCGCCGTATGCGCGAACGGGGAGTGGACCCGGCGGCGGCGCTGGCGGATAACGACGCGTATCACGCGCTGGACGCCGCGGGGGATCTGATCCGTACCGGGCCGACGGGTACGAACGTGAACGATCTGACGCTGCTGCTTCGCAGGGCGTAAGAGACGGAAAGGGGAAACGATATGAAAACGGTATGTCTGACAGGCGCTTCCGGCCACGTCGGCTACGCGATCTTAAAAGAGCTGCAGAATCATGAAGACAAGGAGATCCGCATCCTCATCCGAAAGGACAGTGAGATCTTCGACGGGCTTCGCTGCGAGAAGCGCTACGGCGATATCACGGATTACGAATCGCTGATCCGCGCGTTCACGGGCTGCGATATCGTCTATCACGTCGCGGGCTGCGTCGAGATAAAGCCCGGGCATGAGGAGCACGTTTACAACATCAACGTAAACGGCACCAAGAACGTGCTGCGCGCCTGCCGCAAATGCGGCGTAAAGCGGCTGGTATATATGGGCAGCGTCGATACCTACGTGCCGCTGCCCGATAACGAGGTCATGCACGAGGTATCGGTCTACGATCCCGACGCGCTCGAGGGGACCTACGCCAAAACAAAGGCGGAGGCGACCCGCCTGGTGCTGGCCGCTAACGGCAAGGGCGGGCTGAGGACCGTCGTCTGCCAGCCCAGCGCCTGCATGGGGCCTTACGATTTCAAGGTCTCGGCGGTCGGCAGCATGATCCGCATGTTCGCGGGCGGGGCGTTCCCCATCACCATGACCTTCGGCGGCTACAACTTTGTGGATGTGCGCGACGTGGCCGCCGGCACGGTGGCGGCGGGCGACCGCGGAAAAGCGGGAGAGGCGTACATTCTCTGCAACGAAATGTGTACCGTAGATGAATTCATCCGTCTGCTGGCCAAGGTCTGCGGCAACCGGCCGCCGCGCATCAGACTCGGCAAGGGCGTGATCGATTTCGCCGCGCCGATCATGGAGCGCTACTATAAGATCGCGAAAAAACCCGCGATCTTCACGCGCTACGCCGTGCGAAAGCTCTGCTCGAACTGCAATTTCTCCTATGAAAAAGCGGCGCGGGATCTCGGCTACAAGCCGCGTCCGCTCGAAGAGAGCCTGCGCGATACCGTCGCCTGGATCCGCGAGACCGAAGGCCCGAAGCCCGAAGAGCCCGCGCCTGAAGAGCCCAAGCCGGCGGAAGACGAGGTGAAAACGGACTGAAAGCGGCAAACAGGCAGCAAAAACAAAAGACGCGGTCCGCATGAAAAAAACAGAGCGGAGCGCCTGTATAACCGCCGCTTTTTTGCGTATACTGAGAACGGTAAAACCAGTAAACGCAAAGGAGCAAGCTATATGCAGTTGAACCAGAAGGAGTGCGGCTTCGTCAAGGAGCTCATGGAGCAGGAAAAGCTCTGCATCGAAAAGTACCAAAGATCCGCCGAGGCCGCAAAGGACGGACAGCTCAGACAGCTGTTTTCGGATCTCGCTGCGAAAGAACAGGCGCATCTCGATTCTCTCAATCAGCTCGAACAGGGCAATCCGCCCGCGCCCTCCGGCGCAGCCTCGCCGCTTCCCACGTTCAAAGCGGTCTATACGGCGGCTGATACGCCCGAAAAGCAGAGCGACTGCTATCTGTGTACGGACGCTCTCTCGGGCGAAAAGCACGTTTCGGCGCTCTACGATACCTCGGTATTCGAGTTCCGCGACGAAAGCGCCAGAAAGCTGCTGGGGCATATTCAGGGTGAAGAGCAGACCCACGGCAAAATGATCTACGACTATATGGCGGCGAACGCCATGTACGGCTGAGAAGCGGCGAAGAAAATCCGGCTTTTCCGGACGGTAAAAGAGGACCCGCCGCGTTAAGCTCCCTGAAACGCCGAGGCCCCCCGAACGGTCAAACGTCCGGGGGCCCTTGGTTTTTTTTGATCCGGCTTTTTCGATCGCCGATCCGGCTCTTGTCTGTCATTTAGCGGGGGGCAGATCCGTGAGCAGAATATCTTCTTCCGTTTATCCCTGATAGAAGCCAACCTTTTTCATGACCTTGCGCATCGTTCTGCGGGCGATCGCTTCGGCCTTTTCGGCTCCGGCGCGGGCGGAGGCCTCGATGTACGCCCTGTCTTTCAGAATGCGCTCGTATTCGCTTCTGAGGGGCGAGATCTCCGCCACGACCGCTTCGGCCACCGCCGCCTTGAAGTCGCCGTAGCCGCGGCCGGCAAATTCCGCCTCGATCTCCTCAAAGCTTTTGCCCGTGCAGCAGGCGTAGATCGTCATCAGGTTGCCGACGCCCTTTTTCTCTTCGCTCCAGCGCACCGACGCTTCGGAATCCGTGACGGCGCTTTTGATCTTTTTCACGATCACGTCGTCGGGATCCGTCAGCGAGATGAACGCCTTTACGTTCGGGTCGGATTTGCTCATTTTTTTCTCCGGCTCCTGCAGCGAGAGGATCTTTGCGCCCTTTTTGCCGATGTAGGGGGCGGGGATGCGGAACACGTCGCCGTAAATGCCGTTGAAGCGCTCCGCGATATCGCGCGTGATCTCGAGGTGCTGTCGCTGGTCGTCGCCCACCGGTACCATATCGGCGTTATACAGAAGGATATCCGCCGCCATCAGGATCGGGTAGGTGAAAAGCCCCACGTTCACGTTGTCGGCGTGGCGGGCGGCCTTGTCTTTGAACTGCGTCATGCGCGAAGCCTCGCCGAACTGCGTATAACAGTTGAGCACCCACGCGAGGGATGCGTGCTCCGGCACATGGCTCTGCAGGAAAACGATGTTCTTTTCGGGGTCCAGCCCCAGCGCCAGCAGCATGGCGTACATCTCCACGGAGCGGCGTCTGAGATCCGCCGGGGCGGAGCGCACCGTGATGGCGTGCAGATCCGCCACGCCGAAGATGCAGTCGTTTTCCGCCGCCATGCCGCGCCAGTTGCGGAACGCCCCGAGGTAATTGCCGAGCGTCGGCGTGCCGGAGGCCTGTACAAAGCTGAGTACGCGTTTTTTGTTTTCGGTCTGTTCCATTTTTAAGCTGATGCCTCACTTTTTTTATTCATCAACAGCATAACATACTTTTATAAAAAAGAAAAGTCTTTTTCGGAACTTTCGCGTTTTTGATTTGCGTCCGTTCCTTTTTTTGCGTCGAAAAACTTGACAAAGCCTCTGAATTATAAGATACTGTACAAGAAAGCGGCTGCGCCGCAGCGCAGAGCGCTTTCGTATTCGCCATCGCCGTTGCCCGAAGGGCAAAATCGGCGGGCGTTATAA
>CADBOC010000239.1 GCA_902796175.1 Oscillospiraceae bacterium
ATGGCGCAGCGATATTGCCGACTGAAGTCGGCAGCGATATTCGCTTCGCGAGCGAAGGACTTCGCTTCGCCCGTACCCATTTTATATGATCAAAACGCGAAGCGTTTCCGACATTTCTCATTTTTCATTTCTAACTTCTAACTTCTGACTTCTGACTTCTGACTTCCGACCCGCGCGTTCAGCGCACCAAATCCGGATTCGGCCGGATGATCCGTCTTTTACAGCGTTCTTTTCCGCTTCATTTCCAGCGTGATCCTTCCGTTTTCCGGTACGACGGTGATCGCGCCGTTTTTTTGGCGGAAGCATCCGTCCCTGAGGGAGACGGCATAGTCGTACTCCTCGCTGCCGAAGGCGGAAAAGCTGAGACGCAGGGTCTTTTCCTCCGCTTCGCGGTAGGGCAGCCACGGCACATCAGCGGCGACGAAGGCGAGAACGCTCCCCTCGGGCAGGGTGAGGCAGATCGCGTCCTCGGTGAAGCGGGCCCCGAACGCCCCGGCCTTCGCCAGGATCTGCGTTTCGCCGACGGCCTCGCTCACCAGCGTTTCGGTCGGAAGGATATCTCCGTCTTTTTTCAGAAAGAGCCCGGCGCGAACGCCGTCCTTCGAAAAACGGAAGCCGTCGATCAGCGGCAGGTTGAAAAATCCCGTCTCCTTCATCGCGCCGGTGCCGGCGGCCGTGCCCGAGCGGTAGGCCTCGTCAAAGAGCTGGATGTCGCGGAACCAGACGGCGCCGTCCCGCTGCAGAAGGTTCGCGCGGTAGTATCTGGAGGCGTACCATACGCTCTTTGTGCCGTCGCCCTTCCAGCTCGAATCCGTGCACATGGCGACGGGGGCGGTCGTTTGGTACTGCTCCCTGTACCATCTGCCGCTCTCGGCGAGGGTCATCAGCTCGATCTCGCCCTTTTTCACCGCCTCCTCCAGCAGCCGGAGCTGCATGGGCAGGCCCTGTTTGATCTCCTCCCAGCCGAAGGAATTCTCCTGCCCGAACTGGGCGTAGGCGTGGGAGAGGCATTTGTCGTTGTAGTTCTCTTTGAGGTACCAGCGCACCCAGGTCTCGCATCCGCCGCCCTCGGCGTAGACGGGCTCCAGCGTGCAGACCCCCTGAGGGCGCTCCGGCTCGCCGAGGCCCATGTCGTACTGGTAGATGGGGTCCGGCCCCAGCATGCGGAAGACCGGTACGTTGATCTGCTCTCCCCCGGTCGCCGCGGGGCAGAGCAGGTTGTTTTTGCAGGGATAGTAGCCGCCGTTGTACACGCCGCCCCACAGAGTGGTGTAATCGGTGCCGTACTGGTCGCGGCAGATGCAGGCGGCGTCGAGGCCGAAGCGTTCCGCCATATACGCCAGCGAAACGCTGTCAAGCGTCCACGCGCCGACGGTCTTCGGGTAATAGCCGAAGGCGCGGTAAAACCCGGCGAAGGCGGCGTCCAGCAGGCGTCTGCGCTCCTCCTCCGTATACTGGGAGAGGTAGTTCACGCCGTTTGTCCAGTCCCATACGTATCGTCCGCCGAAGGGGACCCCGGCCTCCTCGGCCAGCGGCTTTACCACCTCGAGCCACAGACCCGGCTCGGCCTCCTCATAACGCTTGACGAGCGTCTGGTAATCGGGGCGGATGAGCGCGTCGTACTGCAGCAGCACGGTGGATCTGAAGCCGTGTTCCCGGCACAGCGCCAGTTCTTTTTCAAGCGTCGGCAGCAGGTAGCCGTCGTCGTCAGTGCGCGGCTCCACAGAGCGGGCAAAGTTGATCACGTTCGCGATTTTTTTCATGTTCTGTCCTCTTTATCCTATTTTGACGGTCACGTCGCTTACATAGGTGTTCATGTGAACCTCTGGCATGGTCGGCGTGCCGTTCACGCGGTAATCCACGATCCGCACGCGCTCGATCGTGTGGCCGGCGTCCCAGCCCGTAAAGCTGAGGGCGGGGGCGGGCACGCCTTCTTCAAGATAGACGCGTATATTCTGAACGGTCACGTCCCGGATCTGCCCCGGGATGTTATCCGGGCTCCACATGCCGCAGTCGAGGCTGAAGCGCAGCACGGGGTCGTGAGCGGGCACGTTCCCGGGGTCGTAGACGAGGTCGTCTGAATGCTGGTAGCGGCTTTCGGGGTCGCCGGCCGCGTATTCGACGCGTATATCCTCGTAGCTTACGTTGTGAACGTAGGCGCGGTCTCCGCAGTGCAGGCGCATCGCGCCCTGATCGGTGCGGATGATGTCGCAGTTCTTCCACGCGACGTTCACATATTCGTCGCAAACGGTCTCGGCGCCCACCTCCATCGCGCCGCCCCAGTCGCACCAGAGCACGCACCGCTCAATGAGGCAATTCTCCACGTTCTGTTTTTCTACGGTACGGTCGCCGAGGCACAGACCCTTGAGCACGACGGTATCGTCGAAGGTGCGTAAGAAGCAGTCCGTCACGTGCACGTTGGCGCTGTTTACAAAATCGAAGCCGTCTGAATTGTAGCGCCACATGCCGATCACCTTCACGTTCCGGTATTCCACGTTCCGGCAGTTGATGGCCGTCGCGGTCCACATGCAGGAGTCGCGCAGGGTGATCCCCTCCATCCGCACGTTGGTACAGCGCGTAAAGTGCACGAGCCCTTCCGTCTGCATATCGCAGTCGGCGGTATTCCGCTCCGCGCCGCTGCCGTCGAGTATGCCGCCGCCGAAGACGCGCACGTTGTCGGCGTCCGTCGCCTCCAGCTCGCCGTAGACCACGGCCCCGGGGGCGATGTAAAGGCTTTCGCCGCTTTTCAGGCGGATGCGCTCCTTCAGGCGGTGTACGCCCGGTTCAAAGCGGCGGGTCGCCGTGTACGCCGCCGGGTCGAGCGAAAGAGGATCGGCGAAGATATGCAGGTTGCCGCTTCTGCCGTTTATCTCCAGACTGTACTGGCCGGGTCCCGGGATCTTAAAACGAATTCTTTTGTCCTCGATATGCGGTACGATCTCCTTTGATAAGGGTCTTATGACCACCTTTTGCGGATCCTTCTCCGTTTCGACGCAGAGCTCCGTCTCGCCGAAGCAGATAAAGCTCACGAACGGCGCGGTCTCGGTCTGCGAAAGGGGACGCTGATGCCCGGGCCATACGGTGTTGAAGGGGATGGCGGAAACGCGGGCGACAAGGCAGGTCGCCTCGCGCCCGTCGACCGTCACACGGCAGCCGGAGTATTTCGGTTCGTCCTCCGGTACGGGGCAGGGGACCGCCCCTCGGACGACGCCGGCTTTGCACATGGCGAAGAGGATCGTATCCGCGATCGCCGCCATGCCGGCGTCTGAGGGGTGCGCCGCCACGCCCGCGTGCGCGAACTGCCCGATCGCCTGAAAGGTCTCGCCCTGACAGGCCTTCAGACTGACGAAGGGGATCCCCTTTTCTTTCGCCAGGTCGGCGGTCAGCGCGTCGAGGTCGTCCCGCTGCCAGAAGTTGCCGACGGCGAAGATCCGGCCCGCGCCTTTTTGCCGCAGCGCGTCGATCAGTCTGCCGTAGGCGGCGATGTACGCTTCGTACAGGCTTTCGTCCGGCACGTTTTCGCCGAGGCGGATCACGGCGAGTGCGTTTTCGGCGTCGAGCCCCTCGAGCGCCGCGCCCGCGTCAAAGGCGGCCGGCGAACGCTCCATGTTCACAAGGCTCAGCACCTGAAGCGCAACAGGGACGTTCAGAAACGATCCAAGCTTCGCGGAAAGCCTGTGCGCGTAATCGTTTTCCCCGGTCGACGCCGCCATGCCGTAGTCCCCGTACCAGCCGAGGTCGGCGTTCGGCGCGTGCCGTGTGATGGAGTTTCCGATGCAGATCAGTTTTTCGCCCGCCCCGGCGGGCGGTAAGGGAGAAGAAGATGTCATGGGGATCGGTTCCTTTCTTCTTTTTACTGCGCTGAAAGCGCCGTTTTATAATGCCGGCCGCAGGCCCCTTTTTCGTCTTTCATCTTTCGTCTTTCGCAGCTTTATTGCGGTTCATTCGGGCGCGTCCGGTTTTTTCAGCACCGCGACGCCGCAAACGGGCAGCGCGAGAGTCTCCGGCGCGGGGCCGCCGGAGAGCAGATCCAGATAGCCGCCGCCGGTTTTTACGCTGACGCGGTCGTCGGTGAAGTTCATAAGAAATACGTATTCGCCGCGTGCCCGCGCGTAAACGCCGGGGGGCGTTTCGATCCCGGCTTCGGGCTTCAGCTTCAATTTGCGGATCAGATCCTCGCAGAAATGCCCGGTGAATTCATCCTCGCTGCCGGCGGCCGCCGTGTAGGCGGCGCCCTTGCCGAAGCGGTTCACGGTGACGGCGGGGCTGCCCGCGTAGAAATCGGAGGTGTAAACGCCGAGGACCGCAGCGCCGTCTGAACGCAGGATGTCGCAGGTGCGGGCGGTGCGGTAGGTGCGGCCCCGGTATTTCATCAGGCCGTGAACGCCCTCGGGCAGGGAATCGGTCTCCCGCGCCGTCACGCCGAAGACCTCTCTGAGGCCGTCGCCGGGCAGACCGCCGAGAAATACGCGGTCGTCCTTGTCCGCGACGCCGAAGAGGTACGTCGCGACGAAGGCGCCGCCGTTTTCGACGTACCGGCGGATGCGCCCGGCCGTGCCGGGCAGCAGCATATAGAGATAGGGCGCGATCACAAGGGCGTAGGGCGAGAGGTCAGCCTCCTGCCCGATCACGTCCACGGTAAAGCCCCGGTCGAAAAAGGGCGTATACCATTTGAGACACTCGGCGAGGTAATCGCGGTATTCGTTGTTGAGGCCGTTATAATGGCGAACGGCGCGGGCGTTCTCCCAGTCGTAGACCACGGCGACCTTCGCGGGACATAAGGATCCCGCGACGGGTGCGAGGCGCTTCAGCTTTTCGCCGAGGGCGGCCGTTTCCAGAAACACGCGGTGGTCGCCGCGGCCGTCGTGGTCCACCACCGCGCCGTGGAACTTTTCGTGCCCGCCGCGGCTCTTGCGCCACTGGAAGTACTGAACGGAATCCGACCCGTGCGCGACGGCCTGCAGGCCTGCCTGGGCGGCTCTGCCCGGACGCGGCAGCTTGTTGACAGGCCGCCAGTTGACCACGCTCGGGGTGCTCTCCATCAGTAAGAATGGCCCTCCGCCGCCCATCGAGCGGTAGGCGTCGTAGGTGAAGCCGAACTGCGCCGCCGTCTTTTTGTTGTCCGCCGCGTCATAGGGCGGGTAGGCGTCGTAGGAGACGACGTCCACGTGACCGGCGAAACGCTGGTAGTTGATCTCGTCGTAAAAGCCCATCATGTTGGTGGTGACGGGGATATCGGGCGTCAGTTCTCTGAGCGGCGCGATCTCGTTCTCAAAGAAGGAGATGTGGCTGTCGGTCACAAAGCGGTCCCAGCATAGCTTCAGCGCGGGCACGTGGTTCTCGCCCCGGGATTTGGGCGAGGAGATCTGCTCCCAGTCTGTAAAGCGGTGGCTCCAGAAGCCGTTCCACCACCGTTCGTTGAGCTCGTTCAGGTCGTTGCGGTACTCTTTTTTGAGCCACGCCCGAAAGGCTCTCTGGCACAGCTCGCAGTGGCACGCCCCCGAATACTCGTTCGATACGTGCCAGAGCAGCAGCGCCGGGTGTTTTCCGTAGCGCTCCGCCAGACGGCGGTTGATCTCGCGCACCTTCTCGCGGTAGACGGGGGAGGTCAGGCAGTGGTTGTGCCGCACGCCGTACTCGTTGCGGATCCCCGTCTCCTCCACCCGCAGCACCTCAGGGTATTTTTGCGCCATCCACGGCGGGCGCGCGCCGCTCGGCGTTGCGAGGATCACGCTCTGTCCGTTTTTGTAAAGCTTGTCGAAGACCGCATCGAGCCAGCCGAATTCGTATTTTCCCTCTTCGGGCTCCAGCAGGCTCCACGAAAAGATGCCGACGGTGGCGGCGTTGATCCCCGCCTGTTTCATCAGGCGCATATCCTCGTCCCATATTTCGGGGGTCGCGATCCACTGGTCGGGGTTGTAATCCCCGCCGTGGAGAATGTGATCCAGCTTCATTGCGTTGCTCCTGTCTGATTCTTTATTCTTCCGTGATGGCTTCTATTTTTTTAAGCGTGCGCCGTACGATCTTTCTCGCGCGGCTCAAAAGGATGGGCTGCCCGTCCGGCAGCACCATGGAGTAGCCTTCGCACGGGCCGATCTCTTCGGCGGAAAGGCCCTCGAGCGCGGTCAGGATCTTATAGAACGTGCTGGTCTGCTCCGCCATGAGGTCGGCGTCGAATTTTTCCGTCTCATGGGAGGGACTGACGACGGTCAGACAGTCCGGCGCCGTTACAAGGGAGATCTCGGGAATGCCGACGTTGAAGGGCGGCTGCCCCTCGCCGAAGTGCAGCAGGTTGTGCCCGCGCAGGGTAACGGTATTCACCTTTGTGCGGCCTTCGAGCGCCTCGTAATAGACGCGGTCCAGCGTTTCGTTTCCGGTGTAGACCAGCTCCGTTTCCACGTCGCCGGTCTGAACGTAGCCGTTCTCGGTATCCTTGAACATCTTTGCGCCGAGGTGCTCGACCGATACGCAGGCCACCGCCTTTTTGTGTCCGTTTTTGCCGTCCCACAGGTCGGGGTGGGCGGCGAGCCACTTGCTCGTCGCCTGAACGCCGCCGCCGGCGACGGAGCGGAAGCTCGGCAGGCGGAAGTGCCCCGTGGCGAAGAGGAAGATATGGGTTCTGCGAAGGGGCTTATCCTTCAGCGCACGCAGCAGCGCCAGCATGGCGACGGGGCCGTTTTCCTCGATGCAGTTCGTGCCGTCCGTGTGTGTGTTTACCAGCACCGCCTCGGTCGGGTCGGAGCCGGGCAGGATCGTATAAAAGCTTTCGGTGGGGGCCGAGGGGTAACGTTCGGCGGTCAGAGTGAGCGTGGCCGTTCTGCCCTCGGCGGCGGCGAGCAGCACGCGCGCGCCGTCCGTTTCGTTGACCCACAGCGCCGGTATGCCCTGGTAGGGCAGGATGAACGGCAGGTACTGCCCCTCCACCATCGCGTCGCTCATCTTGCGCCAGATGCAGATCACCGCTTTGCAGCCGGCGGTCTTCGCGCTCTGCAGAAACGGAAAGTTCACAAAGCTCGTCGCCACGGGGCCGTTGTATTTTTCGGGGATCCCCGCTGTTTCGGGATAGCGTCGACGGATGTGAAAGGCGAGGGTACTCGGCAGAAAATCGAGCTCGTCCACGTTCACGACGGCGATCTTGTCCCGTGCGCCCAAAAAGCCGACGTGCTTTTCCGTGACGAGCGTCAACGGCGCGGTCACGCCCTCGGGTGGGGTCTCGCCCGAATAGGGGAAGGCGGAGGAGACGTGTACCGTCTCGTTTGTTTCGCCGTGCAGAACGAGACCCTTTCCGGTCTCCTCCCAGCGGTCAAAAAAGTAGGGGTCCGTATAGACGGGCAGGCCCAGATCCGTTACGGTCTGTTTCAGCTGACGGATAAAGGCGTTGTGGCCCGCGCTGCCGGTCAGGCGCGGGCCGAGCCGGTTCATGGCCTCCACGCCCGCCCCCAGCGCTTCGGCTGAAAAAAAGGGTTCGTTTGTCAATGCTCTGTTCCTCCGGGGTTTATTGCATGCTTATCGTACCGCATCGGCGGCCTTTTTTCAATCCTTTTTTGTCTCTTTTGTCAAGAAAAAACGGTATGTCCGGACCGTCTGCGGAATAAAATGAGCATGGAGGTGCTTGAAATGAAAAATCTGCTTTTTCTGCCGGCGGTCGCGCTCTCTCTGGTGCTGGTCCCGGCGGGCGTTACCGGAATCGGCAGCCGCCGGGCGGCTGAAGCGGAGACGACGGCCGCGATCGGGGACGTCGGGCCCGCCGCCGCTGACCGTACGGCTGACGGCGAGGAGGCGATCGCCGTATTCATGCCGCAGACCGACCGGGCCGAGACCCTTTCGATGCGCGACTACGTGATCGGCTGCGTGGCGGCGGAGATGCCCGCCGCCTATGAGCCGGAGGCGCTCAAGGCCCAGGCGGCGGCGAGCGCGACGCTCGCGCGGTATATGCGGGCGCACAACACGGATAACGCGGCGCTGAAGGGGGGCGTGATCGCGGCGGACCCCGGCAGCTATCAGGGCTATCTCGACAACGGGGCTCTGCGTGAACGCTGGGGGGATTCTTTCGACGCGTATTACAAAAAGATCGCCGACGCGGTGGACGAGGCGCTGCCCTACGTCATCACCTGCGCGGGCGAGCCGATCGAGGCGGCGTTCCATGCGGTGAGCTCCGGCAGAACGGAGAACGCCGAGGTGATCTGGGGCAAGGCGGAGCCCTATCTTGTGAGCGTGGAGAGCGAGGGCGACCGCCTTTCGCCCGGCTACGCCAGCGGCGAAACCGTAGCGCCGGAAGCCTTTTGTGAAAAGCTGGGGCTTTCCCCCGGCGATACGCCGCCCGAAGACTGGCTCGGCGACGCGGAATATACCCCCGCCGGCACGCTGACGGAGATCTCCGTCTGCGGAAAGACGTTCACGGGGCTCGGGCTGCGCCGGGCGTTTTCGCTGCGCTCCCCGGCCGTGCGCCTGCGTTTTGACGGCGAGGATTTCGTCTTCTCCGTTACGGGCTACGGCCACGGCGTCGGCATGAGCCAGTACGGCGCGGATTACTACGCCAGGCAGGGTATGACGTGGCGGGAGATATTGGCGCACTATTACCCCGGCACGGAGCTGACGCTTTACGCCTGAAAAAAAGATGTTGATTTACAGCGGAAGTACAGGTATAATATAGCTGAAAAATGAAAAAGAAGGTGCGTATCATGGTCAAAAAAACGCTTTCGCTCGTTCTGAGCGCCGTTCTGCTCTTCGCCTGTCTCGCGGTCCCCGCCTTCGCGGAGGAGACTGCGACCTTCTCGACCGCCGCGGAGGTCAACGGCTTTGTGGTCATGGACCGTTCCTTTACGACGCCGATGCGCCTCGTTCCCGCGACCCTCACCGCGGACGGCGTCTCCCGCGGCGTGTACTTCATCGCGATGCTGGGGTATAAGAGCAACCGGGCGCAGGTGAATTCCGGCGCGTCGCTCTTCCCGGCGGCCTTCGGCCTGCGCAATCCCTATTTTGACTTCGCGAAGCAGACGATCCTCGAAAACGTGCCGGAGGGCTCGGCTCTCGTCCTCGGCGGGCATTCCCTCGGCGGCATGGTGGCGCAGAAGCTCCGCGTTGACCCGGATCTCAAAGAACGCTATGAGATCGTGAACGTGCTGACCTGCGGCTCGCCTCTGATCATGATCGACGAATCGGCGGCGGAGGGTACGCTTGTGCGCATGGCCGACGTGAACGACGCGGTGCCTTTTTTAAGCCCCGCGACGCTCGTGTGTCTGTCCAGGCAGATCCGCACCGCCGTCAGGGAGGACGGCGGCTACGCCTTTGACCCGGATTCCGCGCACAACGATTCCTACGCCCGCGCCGACCTCTGGGGCGGTTACGACGCGCTGGGCGTAAAGGGCGGGAACGCCTCTCTCAGCTTTGACCCGGCGGCGGTCGTCTCCTACGGCGTTGCCGAATGAACAAAAAATAAAAAAACAGGATCTCTGAACGGTAAACGTTCGGGGATCCTTGTTTTTTTTGAGGGGGCCGCAGCGGCGGCCCCGGCCGGGGGAGGAAAAAAGCTGTCCTCTGTCAGACGGATCTGATCAATAGCCGAGCGCCTTGAACAGGTCTTTTACCTGGTCCCCGTTCGCGGCTTCGGTGCTGCACAGCAGCATGGTGTTGTCTACGCGGGCGATCATGCGGAATGTGTCGGAGGTCTTTTTCTGGTAAGACGCGTGATTGCCGATCGAGACGAAGCCGGTGGTGCCGCTTGTGCCGTCGTTTTCATAGCCGTCTTTGGTGTTTTCGTATACGGCTTTGGCGATGTCTTCGCTGTTCAGTACGTAGAATTCGATCTGCAGACCGGTCGAGTCGTTCTTCGCGATGAGGATGCTTTCGGCGTTTTCACCGCCGGGGGTGGTTGCCTTCGCGTCGACGACGGTATAACCGTCGCCCTCCATGCGGGTCTTGAAATCCGCGGCGGTAATGGGCGTGTACTTTTTGCCGCAGGCGGAGGCGAGCGTCAGAACGGCCAGAAGCAGGGCAAGGATCGGTGCGATTCGTTTCATTTGTTTCGGTTCCTTTCTGTCTGTTTTCTCTTCCTTTATAACACGGACCCCGGCGGGTTGTCAATCGAAAAAGAGCTGTTTGTCGCGAACGGTCGAAATTCGGCTCCGAACGGTACGCTTCCGGCTTGAGGGGGTTCTCCCGATCTTTTTTCGGCAGATCATATGAACGGTTTTTGTTTCGGCGTAAAAAAGCGAAGGACAGATCCGGCTGCGTCCTTCGCTTTGAGCTGTTTGCCGTTCGGGAACGCCCGCCGCGGCTTACTGCTGCAG
>CADBOC010000240.1 GCA_902796175.1 Oscillospiraceae bacterium
AAACCTTCTGGTCCTCCACATCGATCTTCATGATATCGAAATCCGGGACCTTTTTGCGTATCATGTTCACCGCGTCCGTGATCACCGAGAGGGTGCGCAGCCCGAGAAAGTCCATTTTCAGCAGACCGAGCTTTTCGACCCAGCCTTTATAATACTCGGTCACCACGGCGTCGCCGCTTTTGAAAAGCGGCACGTAATCATCCACGGGCTTGTCGCAGATCACGACGCCGCAGGCGTGCATGCCGGTATTGCGGGGCATGCCCTCGATCTTGATGGAGGTGTCGATCACTTTTTTGACCTCCGGGTTCCCCTCATACATCTTGCGCAGCTCCGCGTTCTGCTCCAGCGCTTTTTTGATGGTCATTTTCGGTTCCGCCGGGATCTCTTTTGTGATGGCGGCGACCTCCGCCACGCTCATACCGAGCACCTTGCCCACGTCGCGTACCGCGCCCTTTGCGGCAAGCGTGCCGAACGTGGCGATCTGCGCCACATGGTCGGCTCCGTAGCGGCGCACCACGTAATCGATCACCTCCTGCCGGCGCTCGTAACAGAAGTCGATATCAAAGTCGGGCATGCTCACGCGCTCCGGATTCAGAAAACGCTCGAAAAGCAGCGAATACTTCATGGGGTCGATATCCGTGATGCCGCAGGTATAGGCCGCAATGCTGCCGGCGCCGGAGCCGCGCCCCGGGCCGACCGGAATGCCGACGGATTTCGCGTAGTTGATGTAATCCCACACAATGAGAAAGTAGTCGATAAATCCCATCTGGTTGATGACGCCGAGCTCGTAGTTCAGGCGGTCCATATACTCCTGCGGGTAATCCGGGCCGTAGCGGCGCACCATTCCCTTGTAGCACATGTCTTTGAAGTATTCAAAGTGATCGGGGTTGCCCGGGATCTCATATATGGGGAGCTTGGTATTGCCGAAGGTGAAGCCGACGTGGCAGCGTTCGGCGATGCGGTTGGTATTCTCTATGGCTTCCGGCACATCCGGGAAGAGCGCCGCCATCTCGTCGCCGGATTTTACGTAGAATTCTTCTGTCTGGAAGCCCATTCCGGTATCCTCGTCTATCGTGTGCTTGGTCGCGATGCACACAAGGATCTTCTGGATGAGCGCGTCTTCGCGGCGGATGTAGTGCGCGTCGTTCGTGGCAACGAGCCCCACGCCGATCTCGCGCGCGAGCTTTACGATCAGGGGGTTGGTGCGTTTCTGCTCCTCAAGGCCGTGGTCCTGGATCTCGAGAAAGTAATTATCGGGGCCGAAGAGGTCGCGGTACCAGAGGGCGGTCTTTTTCGCCTTCTCATAGTCGTTTTTGAGCAGCGCCTGCGGGATCTCGCCGGCAAGGCAGGCGGAAAGGCAGATGATGCCCTCGTGATATTTTTCGAGCAGATCATGATCGATGCGCGGCTTGGTGTAGAAGCCTTCCGTCCATGCGGCGGAGACCATCTTGATCAGATTCTGGTAGCCGGTCTGGTTCTCGCAGAGCAGCACAAGGTGGTACCGCTCGTTGTCGATGCCGTGCACTTTATCGAAGCGTGTACGCTCGGCGACGTAAACCTCGCAGCCGATGATGCCGTTGATGCCGGCGTCCTTGCACGCCTTGTAAAAATCCACCGCTCCGTACATCGCCCCGTGATCTGTCATGGCAACGGCGTTCATGCCGAGCTCCTTGCAGCGCTCGACCAGCTCCTTGATGCGGCACGCGCCGTCAAGAAGAGAATACTCTGTATGGATATGCAGATGCGTAAATTCAGTCATGTTGCTTTCCCTGTCCGTAGTAAGCGTTTTTGCCGTGCTTGCGGAGATAATGCTTTTCTAAAAGGTAATCGTCGATGGGCAGCGCGCCGGGGACCAGCAGACGCGTATTCAGCGCCATTTTTGCTACGATCTCAAGCACCGCTCCGTTCATGGCGGCGTCAAGCGCGTTTCTGCCCCAGACGAAGGGACCGTGCCCCTGTACCAGCACGGCGGGGACGGCGCTCTCATCGAGCCCCTGTTCGCGGAACCACGACACGATCCTTTCGCCCGTATTCGCTTC
>CADBOC010000241.1 GCA_902796175.1 Oscillospiraceae bacterium
GCGAAAACGCTCTCTGTTTTCGACGCGAACGACGGCATGAAGCCCGGCAGAGAGATCCCGCTCACGGGGCTCGGGGAGCTTGACCGCATACAGGGCGGTGAGTTTTATAACGGCCGCCTCTATCTCTCCTGCGACAATCAGGATAACGCCCGGTTCAAGCGGATCCTGACCGTAGATCCCGCTTCGGGCGAAGTGCGCGTGCTGGCCGAACGGGACGTAGGGGGGAAGAACACCGAGGCCGAGGGCCTTACCGTTTTACCGACGCCGGACGGCGCCTTTCTGCACGTGCTCGATTACAACAAAGCGGTCGGCATATTCCTCAGGCACTACGCGCTGACCGGCAACGGATGATCAAGGGGGAAAGAAACCATGTTCAAAAAATGCTTCTGCGTATTTCTCGCGGCGCTGCTTCTGCTGCCCGCCTGCGGCAAGGTGAAAAAAACGGAGGAGGGCTCCGCCGAAGAAACGCCGGCCGGCGAGGTCACGGGGCAGGAGACGGTGTTCACCGGCAATTTAGAGACCTATCAGCAGACCTTTGTCGCCGATATCGTGCGCGAGGTCGCGCCCGAAGACCGCGTGCGGAACAAATCCTATACCGTGGATGACGAAAAGCTGGAATCCCTGATCGATATGCTCGATTTCGCGCTGAATTCCAACGAGGTGAAAAGCCTGCTCGGCATGGATCTCGGCGCGGTCATCAGGGACCTTACCAAATATATCTATACCGATTCCATCGTGAACCTCGCCGTCGGCGCGCTCTACCCGCTGGTGGAGAAGGAATTCGCGAAGGTGTGGGCGGATCTGCCCGAAAGTCTGGAGCTGACGGACGTTGAGACCGGCGTCGCGGTCGCGCCCAAGGCGAACGTGAACGCCACGCTTCACATCGATACGATCGAGGACGCGCTCGAATCCATTCAGTTCTATTTGTTCCCGACCAAGCTCGCGGATCATCTGCCCCCCGAATTCGCCGAGGCGGCGGCGAAGCTCCGCCTTGCGACGACGCCCTCGGCCTACAACAAGGAAACCGATACCATGACCACCCCGTGGCTCGACGCGGCGATCCTTGACGCCGAGGGGAATCTGGATATCCCCTGGGGCGTGCACGACCGCGAGAGCTTCATCGCCGCCATGTCGGCCGCGCTTTCGGGCGTGGAGCCGTTGCTGCTCGCGCTGCTCGCGAACAAAGCCTGCGACAACCGCGGTATCATCGGCACCGGCGACGGGCACGCCGCCGTCGCGGGGGGCGCCGTAAAGCTCGATATGCAGATCACCTCCATCGAGCTGGTTCTGACCGCCACCGCCAACAGCGGCTACGACAACGCCCTTGTGCCGATCTTTGAGGCGCTTGGCGTGCCGGCGACCGAAGGCGACGCGTTCGCTTCCACGCGCGATCTGATCGAGCACGGTCTTGTTGAACCCGTAGAAGCGGCGCTGAATCTGCTGGCGGCGGCTCCCGTGCGCTTTGTGCTCTCGGCGCTGCCGAACCTTGCCTACGCTGTTGAAGCGCAGATGATCGTGCCGCTGCTCTCCATGCTCAAAACGGAGATCAACTATACCACCAACGCGAAGTACACGGTAAAGCTTGCCGGCGACGGCGAGATGAACGACGCGTATAAATCGGATGAGCCGATCAAGATCAACGTGGGCGAGATGATCGATCTCAACTCCCTCGGAATAGATCTGTCTTCCCTCAACGGTCTGCTCGCGCTCGCCGAAGGGCCGCTCGGATTCAAGCTGCCGCAGCTCGACGGCAGGGGCCTCGCGACGCTCGGCACGCTGACATGGCGCGATACCCTGCGCAAGGAGCGCACCTATACAGGCGGCGAAGCGGGCAAGGCCGCGTACATCCATGCGAACTGCGCGGACGTGCTGATGTTCCTGCTCGATTACGTGCTGGGGGCGCTCAAAGACAGAACGACCCTCGACGCGCTTCTGACGAAGCTCGGCGGCAACGCCGCGCTGCCGGAGCTTGTCTATTCGCTGATCGACCGCGTGACGGCCAACGCGCACGGGGCCGTCGCCGCGCTCACGGAGCTGATATTGCCCCAGCATTACGACGAGCCGAACAGCGTAAAATGGCATGAGCCGACCGCGCCCGTGAACGGGGCGGCGGCGCTCTACAACGACTACTGGACGCATGACAAAGCGGATTACATGCAGGCGAACCTGCCGGGCCTCATCGATAACGTGCTCGCAACGGCGGATCTGAACATCGCAGGCATTTCGGCCAAGAGCCTGCCGGGACTGCTCGACGGCCTTGTGGGCGCCGTATGCAAGGCCTCCCTTCTCAACACCCTTGCGGAAAAGGTGCGCGGCGTTCTCAGCGGCATTTCTCTGCCGGACGCGGTGAACGGCTTTTTGAAAGAAAAGCTCGGCCTCGACATCCATTACTGGGAGGCCTACCACGCCGATTTCGCCGACGGCGACCGCGAGGCGTTCAAGCTGGCGGTTTCCAATCTGCTGTACCCGGTGCAGAAGGTCGTCACCTTCCTGCTTTCGGATGAGGATATCACGGTCAACCTGACGGGCGCGGACGGCTCTGTGCGCAAATTCCTGCATCTGCACGGCTTCGACGCGTATTCTCAGGCGATCATTCCGCTGCTTGAGGCCCTCGGGGCGCAGAACCTGCCGAGCCCGCAGCAGTTCAAATCGAGCCCCGAGGCGGCGTTCATCTCCATTCTGGACGCGGTCTTCGGCGTGATCGACGGCCTGAAGAGCGATCCGTACCACAAGATCACGGTGCTGCTGCCGAACCTGCTCTGCTTCATCAAATTCGGGGGGCTGACCTCCGTGATGGATAATCTGCTCTATTCCGTGAATCTGGTGCTCGACATCATCCGACCGATCTACGACGTGGATCTCTACAGCCTTGTGGATTTCGATCTGCGCTTCGAAAAGACGGATCCGATCCCGCTTGTAATGGATCTGCTCTCGGGCGTATTGAAAAAAGAGCTCGGCGTCGATATCAAATTCAGCTTTACGACCGATACGCTCTTCAACGCCCTGAACACCGGCACGGTGGAGACCTTTACCTCCGCGAACGGGCAGACCTCCTACCGCGTGAACGAGGCGAGCATCAACAAGGCCGATATGCTGACGGTGGTCTACGATTACCTGCTCACGGAGCTGCTCTTCAGCGCCAACACGCAGACCTACCTCGCCTTCGCGAAGGATAAGCTGAGTCTGGACGACAGGGTTTATGGCTACGTGGAAAAGATCCTCCCGGCGCTCAAAGACTCCGACGCGCAGTACCCGGGCTCTGGCAAGGCGCTGATCTTCTGGGTCTTCTTCGCGGCCGAAGCGGTGGTAGGCGCCGCCGGGCAGAACGGCGGCACAGACGATATCCTCGGCCTCATTACCACCCTGATGGGCAGCGGCAATGAGGCGAAGCGCGAATTCGCGAAAACCGAGCTGCGCGCCGACCTCGGCAAAGAGGGCATCTCCGGCACCCTCGGCAACATCCTGAAGGCGCTCTTTCAGTAACGCTCCGCCGCCCCCTCCTCTCGCAAAACCTTCACAGGAGAGGGGAGAGTGAAGAGTGGAGAAAGCGAAGAGTGAAGAGTGAAGAGTGAAGAGTTAAACTATACCCATGAAAATGGACACAGCAAAAAATGAAGACTTGCAGACAGTCCCACAAAAATGGACAGTCAAAAAGTGCAAC
>CADBOC010000242.1 GCA_902796175.1 Oscillospiraceae bacterium
AAAAGGCATACGCGTCGTAAAGACCTTCGGCAACGAAGCGCGAGAGATCGAAAAATTTGACCGCGTCAGCCGCAGGCTCAGCGACGTGGCCGTGCAAAACGAGCATATCTGGGCGCTCACATTTCCCTTTCTCACGTTTTTGATGGGGGCGGGGGAGTATCTGGTGCTGTATTTCGGCGGCGCGGCGGCGCTTAAGGGCAGCATCAGCCCCGGGCAGCTTCTGGAATTCACTCTCTTTCTGGTCTACCTTTACCAGCCCATGCGCTGGCTTTCTACGCTGCCCAGACGCCTCGGCGAGATGGCGACGAGCCTCATCAAGATCTTTGAGATCTTCGACGAAAAAGAGGACGTGCCGCCGACCGAAAACGCTGTTTCCGTCTCCGCCGCCGGAGACGTGGACTTTTTCTCCGTCACCTTCGGCTACCGCGCCTATGAGCCGGTGCTGCGCGACGTGGAACTGCACGTAAAACAGGGCGAGATGATCGGCCTTGTAGGGCATTCCGGCGCCGGCAAATCGACGCTTATCAATCTCATATTGCGTCTTTATGAGCCGGACCGCGGCCGGATCACAGTGGGCGGCGCGCCCATCCGCGACCTGCCGCCGGCAGCCTACCGGGCGCGCGTGGGCGTTGTGTTTCAGGAGACCTTCCTGTTCGCGGGTTCCGTTTACGACAACATCCGCTACGCCGCCCCGAACGCGACGCCCGAGCAGGTGATCGCCGCGGCCAAAGCGGCGAACGCCCACGATTTTATCATGAAGCTGCCGGACGGCTATAACACCCGCATCGGCGAGAACGGCTACGATCTCTCGGGCGGCGAGCGGCAGCGCGTCTCCATTGCCCGCGCCGTGCTGCGCGACCCCGATATCCTGATATTGGACGAGGCGACGAGCGCACTCGACCCAGAGACAGAAACGCTGATCCAGGAGGCTCTCGCGCGGCTCACGAAGGGACGCACCACCTTTGCCATCGCGCATCGCCTTTCCACCCTCAAAAACGCCGACCGCCTTGTGGTGATCGAAAAGGGCCGCATCGCCGAGACCGGCACCCATGAGGAGCTCGTCGCCCTTGGCGGCATCTACGCCGGTCTTGTACGCGCCCAGCGGCAGACGGCGAAGCTCAAGCGCTGAAGCGCTTCAGTTGAATAAAAAACTGAAACGATCGTTGTCTGAAATAAGGATCAATCACCGCGAAAATGGATTGATTAAGATGATCACCGGGTTCCGGTGCAGAGGAAAGGAATGGTTGCTGTATGAATCAGATGGGAAAGGTGTTAAAATACGTCGGCTGTAAAAGCCGGATGCTGCCTTCCGCCGTTGTGGAGGGGGCGATCGGCGCGGGCGTTCTGTTCTATACGGTCCGGGAGCTGCTCGGCGGTTTTACGGTGATAAACGCCGTAGGCGCCGCGATTGGCGCCGCGTTCCTCATGCTTGCGGCGAGAAGCGCCGCGATCGCCCTGAAATGCGGCGTGTTTTTCTATGAGGACGGGGTCGCCTTCACCATGCCGCAGGGACTGTTCCGTTTCTCCAAAGCCGAGCTGCCCTACAGTGAGATCATTGCCGTCAGCCTGAAGGAGAGACCGACCCCGCGCGGCGGGCCGATCCTGCTGATACAGGCGCAGTCCGGCGACTATACGGTCACGGCGCTGCCGAAGCAGGGTATGATCGATCTTTATGAGACGCTGCGGAACAAAGCCCAAAAAGCCGAAGGCTGAAAGAACAACGCGGGCAGGAAAACAAACCGCTCCCGCGGCGCGATCTCGTCACAGGTTTGATTGCGCCAAATCCGGATTTGTCGGGCAGAAGATATCGTTTCCGGCGGGATGCGGCAGCGGCCTTTCAACCGTAGGGCATGTGTTATAGGTGAGAAATGAGAAGTGAGAAGTGAGAAGTGAAGGACGGGCTTCGCCCGTACCCATTTTATAAAATCAAAACGCGAAGCGTTTTCCGACATTTCTCATTTCTAACTTCTAACTTCTAACTTCTAATTATCTAACTCGCTCGCTCTCGCTCGCTCTCGCCCGCCGGATCCGGAATTTTTGGAATCAATCGAGCAGG
>CADBOC010000243.1 GCA_902796175.1 Oscillospiraceae bacterium
TCGTCGCTCACCCGGCAGCCGTAGCCCGGCCAGGCAAGGCCCGTGCCGTAGATATAATACCTGCCTTCATACAAAAGCACGCAGGGGTCGCGCACCGGTACGCCGGGCTGAGGAACGGGCGTCTCGCCGCCGGCGAACGCCGTAAGCGCCGCGCCGCAGCATACGCAAACGGCAAGAACCAGAGCCGCTGCTTTTTTCATACGCGTCTCTCTCCTTTCGAACGGAAAAACCGCCGCAGGCGAACCGCGGCGGTCTGTTTTTGTGTATTTGCTTACGGATACGCGGATCAGTAAGTAAAGGTATAGGTGGCGAAGCCGTCCATGTGCGCGTTCTTATCCTTCAGGGTCGCGACAAGGATCTTGACGGAGTTCACAACGATATCCGCATGGGTGGTATGGCTCATGGAAACGAAGGTGCCGTCCGGCTTGATCACACACTCGATGGTGGTGCCCTTGTAGATCACATGATACTGCGCGTCGCTGATGGCGCCGATGCCGCCCAGCTCGCTGTCGATGTTCTCTTTGTAGAGCAGGTTATCGGTGATCTTGGCAAGGAAGCTGGAGGAGGCGTTCACAGGGGTATCCTCATCCTGCATCACGATCTTGATGGCGTAGTTGCCGCCGTTGTTCGTGCAGGTGGCGGAGGCGATCTTCGATACGTCGGTCAGGTCGCAGGTAGGAATGCGTCTTTTCGCTTCTTCGCTGCCCTTGGCCTCATCCTCGACAAGCTTGTCGCTTTCAGGATGCATACGCTTGCCGACCTCGTTCTTGATCAGGTTATCCACGGGGCCGATACCGGAGATGTTCAGGTCGCCGATGGTCTGCCAGGATTCTTTGTGCACGCCGGCGGCGCCGCCCTTGACCTTGTTCACAGCGGCCTTGTAGAAATCAAGGATCTGCTGCGGGGTGCTGGGCATGGCGGAAGCGGCGGGCGCGGCCGTGGTGGCGGGCGCGGCGGGCGCGGCCGTGGTAGCGGGCGAGGCGCTATTCGCCGTGGTGGCGGGCGTCGCGGGCGCGGCCGTGGTGTTGGTATCGGCGGCAGGCGCGGCCGTTGTATCGGCGACGGGCGCGGCGGGCGTCGTATCGGCAGGCGCGGTATCAGCAGGCGTGTAGCTGTTGCCGCTGTCAGCGGGGACAGCCGCGTTGTTCTGCAGGATCGACGCGAAATCGATATCTTCGCCGTCCTTGGTGACGAACCGCACGCGGATCTCCTGCGAGCAGGAAGCGAACAGGAGCGTCGTCATAACAAGGACGAGCACCAGCGCAAGCGTGCGGGAGAGAAGCTTTTTCATAACCAATTACCCCTTTCAAATCTGTGCCGCAGCTCCGTGCGCCGCGCGGCAAGCCGGCATGCGGGCAAGAGCAGTTGCAATACATAAATAATTTACAACATCCGGGACCGAATGTCAAGTGCGTTTCCGAAAATAATTGTACTTAATAATCGAAATTGGTATAATCCGTGGTACTGGCAAGGGTGACCGCGACGTCCGTATTGATGGAGATCACCTTTTTGACCGTGGCGTTCAGCATATTCATAACGCCCTTTACATAGGTGCGGTAGGCGGTGACGCGCCCGGCGCCGTCCACCGTCATCTCCGCCGTGCAGTCAGAGAAAACCACCTTGATATCCTGCCGCGCGACCGTGGCCCCCACCTTCGGCGCGTAGACGCCCAGAACGTCGTCTACCGTCATAAAATCAAACGCGCGGCTCATGGCGCTGCCGTTGGCTTCGGGGTTCGTCTCGCTTTTTACGGCGACCTTCACGATATAGCCCGCGCCGTTCTTCGTACAGGTGATGGCGGTGATATCCTCGGCGGTGAGCGCCGATACATAGGGCTTGCCCGAGGGCGAAAACACGTTCACGCCGGAGGAGCCGCGCCCCACGGTCTCCGTCGCCGCGTCAGAGGAAAGAAGGGCGTTTTTTACGAGGCCCACCACGGAGTTCGCCGCCTGGTTCGAGAGCTGCAGGTCCAGCACGTCCGTCTTTTTGGTCTTTGTAAAGCCCACGTTCCCCGTTTTGATCTTGTTCAGCGTATTGTTGAAATACTGCAGAAGCTGATCCCGCGTCATCTGATCGGGCGTAGAGGGCGCGGCCGTAACGGGAACGGTCGTAGGCACCGTGGGGATGGGGACGGTGGTATCGTCCACATACTCGTCGGAATCGGTGGAAAACGGCAGGGTCGTCGTTTCGGCAGGCACGGTCACGACGGTCGCCGGCGGCGCGGTGTAGGTCGGCGCGGCCGTAACGGCGGCAAACGGATCCGTCGCGGAAGGCGCGGTCATACCCGCGGGGCGTTCCGGCTCGCGGAATTTTACGTTGAAGCAGCCGGAAGTCAGCAGCAGCACGCCTGCCAGGAGCGGCGCCGCGGCGGCACGCAGTCTTTTCATCTTTCTTTCTATCCCCCAATCGCGTTCTATTCTTTCAATTTACAGGATAAAGCGCCGCCTTGTCAAGTGTAATTTCAGGATTTGCGCGCAAAATCTGAAAATAAATGCGTTATTCCGCGCGTTTGCCGGCGAAAAAGCCGTTTTCTGCCTGTTGACGCGGATCGGTTTCGATTGTATAATGACTGTTAAGGGAAGTGAACTGTTTATGAGACCCTGCTCCGGCGGCGTTTTACGCCGCTTTACGGCGCTGCTTTGCGCCCTTGCGCTCTGCCTTGCGTTCGCCGCGCCGGCTCTGGCCGCCGAAGCGCCGACCGCCGCATACACGGGAAAAATGGAATATACCGACGACCGCGTCTACCGCTTTTCCGTCGCCGCGCCCGCCGAAGCCCTCGCCTATGAGGACTACCGCGCCGCGTCCTACAAAGAGGTATCCGCAAGGTTTTCGGACAAAGAGATCGCGAATTCCGACGAGAGCTGGCTGCTCTACCCGGCCGAGCTGCTTTGCGAAGTATCGCGGGACGGCGAGACCTGGTTCCCGGCGCGTTCCTTCGGGCTCGACGCCGGCACCGCGCTGCTCTCTCTTACCGAAGACCTGCTGTCCGCCCTGGCCGAAAACGGCGCTTACACGACCGAAGCGTTTTCGTTTTACGCCGCGTTCACGGCGGCCGTAAACGTGCGCGGCCGATGGACGGCGATCTCTGACTTAAGCGAAAAAACGCGGATCGAATGCCCCGAAACGGCGCACATCGATTACGTGCTGCCCGAAGGCGCGGACAACCGTATGAACCCCTCGTTTTTGTTCGCTCCGCCGGCGGAGGATCTGCCGCTGAAGATCCCCGAAAAACCCGGCTTTGTGTTCAACGGCTGGCAGACGCCGGGCGGGCTCTTTGTGGACGCCGTACCGGCGGGCACGCGCGAAATGCGCGTGACCGCCCGCTTTACCCCGCGCGTCTATAAGATCGCCTACGTGCTCACCACCCGCCCCGGCTACAGCTTTCTGCGCGTGAACAACGGGGAAAACCCGCGGGCGTATACCTGCGGCGAAGAGACGCGGATCTATCCCGTGAAAGCGCCCTACGGCTATGTATTCGGCGGCTGGTACCGCTCAGAGGATTTTTCGGGAGACGCCGTTACACAGATCGGGGCGGATGAGACGGGCGACGCGGTGCTCTACGCCCGGTGGCTGACCGAGGAGGAGGCGAACCGGCAGCCCGATCCCCCCGCAGGGGAGAAGCAGTGGTACGATCTGGATTCCGACGGCAGCATCACCGCCGCGGACGCCCGCATCGCCCTCAGAAGCGCGGTGGGGCTCGAAACGCTCTCCCCCGCCCTGATCGCGCGGGCGGACCCGGCCGGGCTCGGCCGCCTTACCTCCGCCGACGCCCGTCTTACGCTGCGCCTTGCCGTGGGGCTTGAAAAGCTCGGCGACGTCCTGCGGCTCTACGGCGTTGAAGCCTGAAAGGAGCTCTGTTTTTATGGTTCGGTTACGCCGCGCCCTGTCGGCGGCGCTTGCGGCATTGCTGCTGTGCATGAACGGTCTGCCCGCCCGGGCGGCCGGCGCGCTTCTCGCGGTGAACGTGCCGCAGACGGACGTTCTCGCCTCGCCCGACCCCGCGGCGGACCGGGTGGGCGAAGCCTACGCCGGCATGCTGCTGGCCCCCGGCGAGGAGCGGAACGGTTTTTATAAGGTGACCCTGCCCGAGACCGGCGTTACCGGCTGGGTGCGGGCCTCCGCATTTGCGGCGGAGCCGACGGCGGATATCGCGTCGATCTATATCAGGACCCTGCCCGAGCGGCTCACCTATACGGAGGATGAATCCGTCTTCGATTCGACCGGGCTTTCGGTATGGGCGCGTTACGCGGACGGCAGAGAAGCGCCGCTCGGCAGCTGGACGCTTCTGGCGCCCCCGCTGGACAGCCCCGGCGAAAAAACCGTAACGGTGACGGCGGGCGGCGGACCGAACGCGCCGAAAACGTCCTTTTCGGTCACCGTGACGAAGGCGCCGCTCAAAGCCATGAAGCTGACCTCGGCCCCCAAACAGACGGCGTATATCGAACGCCAGACGCCGTCGCTTTCCGGTCTCGCCGTAACGGTCTCTTATACCGACGGCAGACCCGACCGCGTCTTTACGGCGGAGGAGATCCTGGGCGACGCCGATTTCACCTTTGTATGCAGCGACGGCAAAGCGCCCGACGCGCCGATGGAAACGGGCGAACGCGTTGTGACGCTCCGCTGCAAATACGATGAGATCGCCTGCTCCTTCCGCTTTACCGCCAGAGCGCGGACGCTCACGGATCTTCTGATCGCGACCCCGCCCGACAGCGCCGTCGTCTACTCAAAGACCGAGGTCCCGGCCCTGACAGGTCTGACGCTCACGGCCCTCTACGACAACGGCGAGACCGAAACGCTCACCCCCGCCGACTGCGCGGTGCTTTGCGACCCGGGCAGCTTCGTTCTGGGCGACGGCAACCCCGTAACGCTGCTCTACGGCGGCAAAAGCGTGACCCTCACCCTGCGCCTCGCGCAGGAGATACAGACCGGCGTCGCGGTGAAAACGCCCGAAGTGCTCGCCTTTATCATGGGAGAAAAGATCGACCTCAGCGGCCTGAAGGTCTATAAGGTCTACGCCTCCGGCAGACGGGAGGAGACCGAAGACTATACGCTCAGCCGCATCGACCCCGAAATGTCCGGCGCGCAAACACTCACGGTACGCTCGGGCGAGTTCAGCGCCGCGTTCACGATCTATATCCAGGAATTTTACCGGCGCGGCGACGTGACCGGGGATGGCCGTGTGACGGCGGCGGACGCGAGACTGATCCTGCGCGCGGCGGTGGGGCTGGTGACCTTCGGCAAAAAGCTCAGCGCCAGCGCGGATACGGACCGCGACGGAAGAATCACGGCTGCGGACGCGCGTATCGCCTTACGCGCCGCGGTCGGGCTTGAGACGATCCCATCGGAAGGAGAATGATAATGGCAAACAAACAGCACCGCCCGAACGGGCAGAACAAAAAAAAGCAGACGCCCCCCGCCCCCGAATTCATGCAGTTTCAGGATGAGACCGGCAAAGTCTACCGCTTTGAGATCCTGGATACGGTCCGCTATCAGGGAAAACGCTACGCCGTACTGCTGCCGGAGGAGGGCAGCGAGCTCGACAACGGCATGGCGCATATCTATGAGATCGAAGAAACGCCGGGCTCCGACGAAGCCGCCTACATCGGCCTTGACGACCAGGCGCTGATCGACGCCGTTTTCGAGCTGTTCATGGAGGCCCACGCCGACGAATTCGACGCGCAGTGATCCGCCGCGGTAAACACGCCGTAAAAAGAACAAAAAAAACAGGGAGCCCCGATCTTTCACAGAGGGCTCCCTGTTTTTTTGTTTGCTTTATTCCGTGCGCAGGGCTTCTACGGGGTCCTTCTTCGCCGCGAGGGACGAGGGGATCAGGCCCGCGATAAAGGTGAGGAAGACGCTGATGCCGACCAGAATGACGCCGGCGATGAACGGCAGCTGCGCCGCCGCGCCCGTGTGCGTAAAGTGATCGAGCATGACGTTGATCGGGATCTCAAGCAGAAGCGTCGACAAAATGCCGATGATACCCGCCCCGAGGCCGATGGTGACGGTCTCGGCGTTGAACACGCTCGCAATATCCTTTTTGGAAGCGCCGATCGCGCGCAGAATGCCGATCTCCTTGGTGCGCTCAAGCACCGAGATATAGGTGATGATGCCGATCATGATGGAGGATACCACCAGCGAGATCGCGACGAAGGCCACAAGAACGTAGGTGACGATGTTCAGGATGTTCGTGATGCTGCTCATCAGCATGCCGATGAAATCCGTCATCGTCACGGTGTAGCCGGTATGGCCCTGGGCCTCCATCTGCTCGTTGTAGTAGTTTACCATGTTGTTGAGCTCATCCTTGTTCTCGAAGCTCTTCGGGAAGAGATAGATGGATGAGGGGCTGTCTTCTGTGGCAAAGCCCAGCGCCGCGTAGGTGATCTCAAGCGAAGAACGCGACTTCATGGTATCGACGTAGGCCTGCTTGAACGCCAGCACCTGCTCGTCGGTCAGAAAGCCCTCCACGATGCGCTTTTGCAGCGCGCTCATATCGCTGAAATCGATCAGGTCCGTGATGTCGAAGTTCAGCAGGTCGATCTGAGAGAGGTCTACGTCCTCCAGCATGCTCATAAAGGGCGTAAGGTCGAGCTTAGAGAAATCGATCTGGCTCAGATCCACGTCCGCAAGGCTGAAGTCGTTGACCGTGAGGTTCATATACGGCTCGCCCGTCAGGATATCCACGCTCGTATCGGCGAGCTGCTCCTGCACCGGCGCGCTCGAAAGCGTCTGGCTCAGGGCGTAATCCATCAGCGCCTCGGAAAAACCGATGCTGCCGGTGCCCACGCTCATCACGTTGTTGGGGTCCGGCCGCAGGATGCCGACGATCTTGATATCGACGCCCGCGGTATCGAGCATCTGCTTTACGTATACGGCGTTTTCGCGCTGGTCGGTCCAGCGGCCGGTCTTCTCATCCTTCGCGAAATACTGGCAGTTGAGCAGAAGCTTGAACTGCATGTTCAGAATATCGTCGTAGCTGTAGGAATCGAGCGTCGTGACCTCCATCTCGCCGCCGTTCGCGATCACGCTGAGCATATTCTGCATGAAATCCTCCTGCCGTTTTAGGCCCAGGCCGTACATGACCATCTCGTTGATCTCGTTGTTTTTGTCGACGATCAGCACCACCTCGTTGAACGCCTCGGGCAGGCGGCCGTAGATCACCTCGTACTGCTTCGAAAGCAGCGTGTTGTCGCCGATGAGCTGCGTCCAGATGTTGGTGGCGGAGGAGGAGAACATATTCGTCAGGGAATTGGTCATGGCCGCGGTGGTGGCGTTGCCGCCGGTCTGGCTCATGATCATATCCATCATGCCGCTGGGGTTCACCTGCAGAAGCCCGCCGTCAACGTCCATCCGGTAAATGTTCAGCGGCGTTTCGTATTTGTACTGGATGTCGTTGCACAGCGCGTCGAAGGAGGCGCGGTTATCCTCGATATACTTGCGGAAGCTCTTCAGGTTGTTGGAGGCGGACTGCGAAATGAAGGTATTGAGCATATCCGTGAAGGAATTGTTCACATAGATATTATCCAGCTCATGATCCACCGTCATCATGTCGTTTCCCATCTCGGTAAAGGTGGAGAGCACAGAGTTGAGATCCATCGCCTCGCGCTCCACCGTTACGGGGAACGCCAGCAGCAGGTCGTTCTGCACCTTGTCGATGTACCGCTCGATGCCGTTCGAAAGCGCCAGCACCAGCGCGATGCCGATGATGCCGATGCTGCCGGCGAACGCGGTGAGAAAGGTGCGCCCTTTTTTGGTGGTGAGGTTGCGAAGACTCAGAGAAAACGCCGTGGAGGTGCTCATGGAGGGCTTTTTGCCCTTCTTTTTCTCCTCCTCCAGCTTCTGTTTTTCGTACTCAAAATCTTTTTTTTCGGGGGTGAAGGGATCGCTGTCGCCGATCACGTTGCCGTCCAGCGTGCGGATGATGCGCGTGGAATAGCGCTCCGCGAGCTCCGGGTTGTGCGTGACCATCACGATGAGCTTATCTTTCGCGATCTCCTTGAGCAGCTCCATGATCTGCACGCTGGTCTCGGTATCCAGCGCGCCGGTGGGTTCGTCCGCCAGAATGATATCGGGGTTGTTGACGAGGGCGCGGGCGATCGCGACGCGCTGCATCTGCCCGCCGGACATCTGCGCCGGACGCTTGTTGAACTGCCCTTCAAGTCCCACCTTTCTGAGCGCCTCCACGGCGCGTTCGCGCCGCTCTTTTTTCGAAACGCCCGAAAGCGTGAGCGCCAGCTCCACGTTGCTGAGCACCGTCTGGTGCGGGATCAGGTTGTAGCTCTGGAACACGAATCCGATGGAGTGGTTGCGGTAGGTATCCCAGTCCGCGTCCGTGAACTCCATGGTGGATTTGCCGTTGATCACAAGGTCGCCGCTCGTGTACACGTCAAGCCCGCCGATCAGATTCAGGAGTGTGGTTTTGCCGCAGCCCGAGGGGCCGAGGATGGAGACGAACTCACTCTCGCGGAAATTGATGCTCACGCCCTTCAGCGCGCGCACCGTGGTATCGCCTGTTACGTAATCCTTTACGATGTCTTTCAGTATCAGCATATTCGTTCGCTCTTTTCTCTGCGTATTTAAGAGGCCGCGCTTACCACCCCTGCCGCGCCGCTTTCTCGGCGCGGCGGGCGTCCTTCACTGCACGTTTCGCCGCCTGCTCCTGCAGACGCAGGTTCTTCTGCGCCCGCCTTTGGGCCAGCGCCTGCTGTTTTTCGGGCTTCGTCTTCCGCCTCGTCCTTTTTCCCTCTACGGCCTCGCCCGACCCGGAAACAGGCTCAGCGGCCGCCCCGGACAGCGCCGCAAGCTTTTTCTTCTTTTTGCGGGCGCGGCGTTCCTTTGCGCCCGCAAAATCAAACTTCGCGGCAAAGATCACAACGCCGACAATGACAGCCAGCGCCGAGAGCCCCGCAATGATCCGGTTGCGCACGGTATGATCCGGCGTTTTCTGATAGATGACCGTGGGGATGATCTCCTCCCCTTCCACGGTCTCGCGCTTCGGGGTTTCGGAGAAAAGCAGGTCATAGAGCCATTCGATCGTATCATCCACGCTCATTTCGGCGAGCTGGGCGCCGACCTTTTCAGCATACATCGCCATCATATCCGGCGCGCCCTCGGGGGCTTGCCCTTCGCCGCTGCCCATCAGCTTTGTGAGAGCCGCGGGGTCGCCGCCGTTTTTCACCGCGCCGAGGATATACCGAAGGACCGTTACGAGCACCAGAGGCGCGTCCGCCTCGATATAGGTGAACTGCGCGCTGCCGCCGCCGCGCTTGCTGGGTTTTGACACCGCCGTGCCGAGGGACTGCAGCAGGCCGAGGTCGGGGTCGGGCAGCTCAATGCCGAGGTCGCTGCCCTCGGTGAGCGTTCTCAAAAGCGTGGGAACGTCGGGCAGGTCTCCCATGCCGGCGGTGAGA
>CADBOC010000244.1 GCA_902796175.1 Oscillospiraceae bacterium
GACAAAGCCGCGAGCTGGCTGGCGGTGATACAGAATGACGTCGGCCTTCAGTTTGTTTGCGGTTTTGCCGGCTATTATGTTCTGGGCGCATATCTTCACAGCGAGGATCTGTCAAAAAAACAGCGGCTTATCGTCTATTTGTCCGGGATCCTCGGTTTTTGCTTCACGTTCCTGATGACCTTTATTATCTCAAAAAAGAGCGGAGGTTTGAACGACGCTTTTTACGGATCGTTTTCCGTGAACGTGGCCTGTATGGCCGCGGCGGTCTTTGTGTTTGTGAAATACAACATGCCCGTTCTGAAGCACGATCCTGTTAAGAAGCTGCTGAAGAACGTTTCCGACAGCACCTTCGGTATTTATCTGGTCCATATGCTGATCATGAATCTGCTCCGTTATCGCCTCGGTTGGCATACGTTAAAACTGAATCCGCTGATTTCCGTCCCCGGCCTGGCGGGGGTCGTATTTCTCTTATCCTTTGCCGTCGCGTTCGTATTACGCAGGATCCCGCTTGTCAAACGCTATCTGGTTTGACGGTTCTTTACCCGCATCGAATTATTTACCCGCATCGAATTACAGGAAAAGAGGCTGTTGAAGATGAAGATGAAAAAAAACGCGCGGACTCCTGCTCTGATCCTGTCTGTTTTTGTTTGTGCTTCTTTTCTGATCCTTTCGTACTATACCGTATGGACGCATGACGATCTCCTGACAAAAACGTCCTCGTTGTCCGAAGTGATCCGGAACTCGTTCTATTTCGGGAACGGCAGATACGTTGGGAATTGTGTTTGCAGCCTGTTTATGCCGTATAAATTACTCGATACCTTGTTCCGCGGTTTATCCCTGTCGGGGGTCGTGATCCTGCTGGCTTCTGTTTTTTCAAGCTTCAGCCCCGCAGCCATCGGCATGAGCTGGCTGCTCGTACTCGGCTTCGGGAATCTGATCATCCGCGAGGCGGTCATCTGGGGACACGGTTTTTACAATTTCGTTCCGCCTGTGTTCCTGGTCCTGCTCGCCCTGCTGCTCCTGAAGCGCTATTATATCCGCGGTCGTACGCTCAGACCGGTCCTAACGTGCGTATCTCTGCTGTTCATCGGGATCCTTCAGCAGCTGTTTTCAGAGAACAGCACCTGCGCGGCTTTGCTGATCTCGCTGATCCTCCTCATTTTTACGCGGATCAAAAAAGCAAAATCGCTGCCGGCGGTTTCCTGGTTTGCCGGTTCCGTCGTCGGCGCGTTCATCATGTTCGCGCTGCCGTCCCTTACGCACGTTTCCTATAAAATGGACGAGTACCGCGGTGCCGGGGTGGGCGCGGAGAGCCTGTCGGTCTTTGTCCGGCAGTTCGGGGACAATCTGCTGACGTCCCTGAAGTCTTTGGTCGTCATGGTCCCCGTATGGACGGTGGTTTCATTGCTCCTGATCGTGCAGGTGAAGCGCAGCGGGAGCGAGGAAATGCGCCCGCTGCGTCTGAAGCCCCTGTGGTACGCGCTTTTTGCGCTGCAGCCAGTCCTGTCGCTGATCGCGTTCCTTGTGAATGAGAAGCATCTGAAAGAGAGAGTGCCCTTTACCTCGATCCGTATTTCGGACCTGTCCGGGAAGATCGTATTCGTTATCTGCCTGATCTTTGTCGCGTATCTCGCGGGGGCGCTCCTCGTTCTGTTCCTGGATCCCTCCGTCCGCGGAAATCGGATCGCCTACGGAACGATCCTGTCTGTCTGCGCCGCCTCCGTCGGGGAACTGCTCATCATCACGGTCATGGGGCCGAGATGTCTGTTTTTCACCGCGTGTATCCTCGCGGGCTTCATCCTTTATTACTGCGATTCCGAGCGCCGTTTTACAAACAGGCTGACCAAGTCCTGCCTGATCGGCGGGGGCGCGCTGGCGGTTTATCTGACCGTGATCCTGTTTCAGGTCACCGCGGTCAACAAGGTCCGGTTCGATTACGCGAAGCGGCAGCTGGCGGAAAGGAAAGACGTGATCGAGATCATACGCCTGCCGCACGCAAAATGGCTGCACGTACCGGATGAATCGCTCGGTTACGCATATTACTTCAACTACGGAGAGGTAAAGGAATACGACGATTATACGTACATAACCTATGAAGAATATCTCAAACGCGCCGACGGACCCGCTATGCCCGAATGACGGCGTCTGCCTGTCCCGGTCATCCGGCCGCGCGCGAAAGGAGAAAGGCGTTTTCTTATGATCCCGAAAAAGATCCATTACTGCTGGGTGGGCGGCGCGCCGTTGCCCGAGAGCGCGAAAAAGTGTATAAAAAGCTGGCGGAAATACTGCCCGGATTATGAGATCATTGAGTGGAACGAGACCAATTACGATTTTACGTCCGTGCCGTATATGAAGGAAGCGTTCGAAGCGAAGAAGTGGGGCTTTGTACCCGATTACGCCCGGCTCGATATCATTTATAAACACGGCGGGATCTATCTGGATACGGACGTGGAGCTCGTGCGGTCCTTTGATCCGCTTTTGCAGCTCCACGGGTTTGCCGGATTTCAAAATGACTACGAGGTGGCGCTGGGGCTCGGCTTCGGCGCCGAGGCGGGCAATCCCGTGATCAAAGCGCTGTTGGAAGAATATCAGGGATTGCGTTTTTTGGATGATGAAGGCTGCATGAATTTGACTCCTTCGCCTGAACTGAACACAAGGGCGCTTGTTCAGGCTTTCGGCTTGCGGACAAACGGAGAATATCAACAATTGGTCGATTCTTTTACCGTTTATCCGGTCGATTATTTTTGCCCCAAATCCTTTGCGGACGGAATCGTGAGAAAAACAAAGCATACGTATTCTATCCATCACTTCGACGCGTCCTGGTATACGCCCGAGCAAAGAAGAGCGCTGGATGAATTGTGGAATGAACGGCAAGTTTCTCTAGTAAAGAAAAAAAAGAGAGCGCGAAAACTCTGGAGAAGAAAAGTGTTTGGCGGAGGGATTCGGAAACTGATTGGCGACGATCGTTGGGAACAAATCAAAAAGCGTGTCCTTCGATGAATCATTTGATAAGGAAGCGGTTCGTAATACTTGAACCGTGTTCTTGAGAGGGGAGAACAGTATGATCCCGAAAAAGATCCATTACTGCTGGGTCGGCGGCGCGCCGCTGCCCGAGAGCGCGAAAAAGTGCATAAAGAGCTGGCGCAAATACTGCCCGGACTATGAGATCGTGGAATGGAACGAGTCGAACTACGATTTCACTTCCGTACCGTATATGAAAGAGGCTTATGAGGCGAAAAAGTGGGGCTTTGTGCCCGATTACGCGCGGCTCGATATCATATACAAAAACGGCGGGATCTATCTCGATACGGATGTCGAGATCGTTCGGTCATTTGATCCGCTCTTGCAGCTTCATGGATTTGCGGGGTTTCAGGATGAAACGCAGATCAATTTCGGACAGGGCTTCGGCGCGGAGGCTGGCAACCCCGTGATCAAAGAGCTGATGGAGAGCTACCGGGATCTGCGTTTTATAAAAGAGAACGGCGAGGCCGATCTGACGCCTTCGCCCAGACTGAACACGGACGCGCTCGCAGAGCGCTGCGGTTTGATCCCGGAGGCCTGCCAGCAGGAGCTGGGGCAGTTTTCTGTTTTTCCGCCGGAATTCTTCTGCCCGAAGTCCTTCTCTGACGGTGTGATCCGCAAAACGAAAAATACGTATTCCATCCATCATTTTGACGCGTCCTGGTTCGGGGACGAAGGCAAAAAAGCGCTGCTGGCTTCCTGGAAGCACAAGCAGAAACGGTATAAAAAGCTGCGGCGTCGGGAGATATTCGGCGGCTTTTTCCGCCGGGTCTTCGGCGACAGCCGCTGGGAATCGATGAAACGCGCCGTACTTCGGCGGAGGTAGAGATATGGACGCATTCAAAGGCAAAACGCTGCTGATCGTCGGCGGAACGGGTTCGTTCGGCAACGCGGTTCTGGAGCGTTTTCTGCCGACGGACGTCGGCGAGATCCGCGTTTTCTCGCGGGACGAAAAAAAACAGGACGATATGCGCCACCGCATTCAGGCAGAAAGCCCGGAGCACGCGGAAAAACTGCGATTTCTCATCGGCGACGTGCGGGAGATCGCGAGCGTGCGGGAGGCCGTGCGCGGCGTTGACTATATTTTTCACGCCGCGGCGCTCAAGCAGGTGCCCTCCTGCGAGTTCTTCCCGATGGAGGCCGTGAAAACGAACGTGATCGGTACCGACAACGTGCTCTCCGCCGCCATCGAAGCGGGCGTCAGATCCGTGATCTGCCTTTCAACGGATAAGGCGGCGTACCCCATCAACGCGATGGGTCTGACAAAAGCGCTGGAGGAGCGCGTGGCGGCGGCAAAATCACGCACCGTGCCCGGGGATCAAACAAAGATCTGCTGCACACGGTACGGCAACGTCCTTTGTTCCCGCGGCTCCGTCGTGCCGCTCTGGATCGATCAGATCAAAAAAGGCGAGCCCGTCACCGTTACGAACCCCGATATGACGCGCTTCGTCATGACGCTGGACGAGGCGGTCGATCTGGTGCTTTTCGCCTTTACCAACGGCAGCACAGGCGACCTTTTTGTGCAGAAAGCGCCCGCCTGCACCATCATGACGCTGGCGAAGGCCGTGTGCCGTCTGTTTTCAGCGGGGGAGGAGAATATCCGCGTGATCGGCATTCGCCACGGCGAAAAAATGGCGGAGACGCTGCTCACGAACGAAGAGTGCGCAAGAGCCGAGGATCTCGGCGCGTTTTACCGTGTGCCGGCGGATAACCGTACGCTCAATTATGACCGCTTCTTTTCACACGGCGACCCGGAACGCAACGTGCTCACGGAGTTCACGAGCGACAACACGCGGCTTCTGGACGTGGACGCCGTCTGTGAAAAGCTTGCCGCTCTCGCGTACGTACGCAAGGAGCTTGGATTGCGCACATAAACAGCGGAGGAACGTATGATCAAAGAGATCACCGTTACACACAAGGCCCTGCTTTCCATGCTGGGAAACACGCTTTTTGACGCCTGTTTGGATGTGCCGCAGGCGGACCCCGCTTTGGTCTGGGCCGAGGCGCAGATGCAGGGCGTGTTTTTGCTTGCCTTTCACAACGTCGATACGTCCGGGTTCCCTGAGCAGCTTGTTTGGGAGATGCATAAGAAGGTCCGCGGATTTCTGATGCGGAACGTCCGCCTGAGTCTCGCGCACGCCGCCCTCAGCGACCTGCTTCGGGAAAACGGCATTCCGCATGTTCTCATCAAAGGACACGCCTGTTCCGTCTGGTATCCCGCGCCGGAGCTGCGGCAGCTGGGCGACGTGGATTTCATTGTGCGCAGGACGGATGTGGAACGCGCCGGCGCCGTTCTGGAACGCGCCGGTTTTATCCCCGAGACCAAAAGCCACCGTCTGCATGAGATCTATATGAAGGACGGCGTGCGGTATGAGATGCATTTCGATCTGCCGGGCATACCGGAGGGCAGGTGTGAGGACGCCTGCCGCCGCGCTGTTTCGGGGCTGATCGAAAACGCCTCTGTGCGGCACACGCCCTTCGGCGATATGACACTGCCTTCCATGTATGAACACGGGCTTGTGATCCTGCTGCACAACGCGCATCATTTGACGAACAGCGGCATCGGTCTGCGGCAGCTTTGCGACTGGCTCGTATTTGCCGACGCGATCCCGGACGCCGAATTCCAAGATCTGTTCCGCGTTCCTCTGAAAGAGATGGGACTGTGGCAGTTTGCCTGCTGTCTGACGGATATCGGCGCGCGTTATTTCGGCGCGGCTGAAAAAAACTGGGCGAAGGAGGCAGACTCCGAGACGGGCGACAGCCTGTTGGCCGATATCCTCTCCGGCGGCAATCTGGGGCAGAAGAACGCGCAGCGCGCGCATGAGGCGTATGTGATCACCTCGGGTCATGAGAGCAGATCAAAGGCGCTGCGTATGACGCATCTGCTGCTCGATATGATCTACCAGAAATGGCCGCTCTCCAAACATCATAAAATACTGGTTCCCTTTGGCTGGGCGTTTTACGGCGGGCGTTACTTTTATCGCGCCGTGCGGGGCAAACGCCCCAAGCTGCGCATACGCGCTGTGCTCAGAGAAGCGGACGCCAGGATCGATATTTACGACCGGCTCGCGCTGTTCGAGCCGCAAGAGGAGAACCGATGAAATACAACGTTTCCTTTCAAAACGACGGCAGGCTGCGGCTGCTCATCATTGTCGGGACCCGGCCCGAGATCATACGGCTCGCCGCCGTGATCGAAAAATGCCGCAGGTATTTCGATACGGTCCTTGCCCATACGGGGCAGAACTACGATTATAATCTCAACGGCGTTTTCTTTCACGATCTGGGGCTGTCCCCGCCGGATGTGCAGCTCGAAGCCGTCGGCGCGGATCTCGGCGAAACCATGGGCAGCATCATAGCCCGTTCCTATGCGCTGATGGAGGAGCTGAAGCCCGACGCGCTGCTGGTGCTCGGCGATACGAACAGCTGTCTTTCCGCGATCAGCGCGAAGCGCCTGCACATACCCGTATTCCATATGGAGGCGGGCAACCGCTGCCGGGACGAGCGTCTGCCGGAGGAGACCAACCGCCGGATCGTCGATATCATCTCCGACGTCAACATGCCGTATTCAGAACGGGCGCGCGACTGGCTCGCCGCCTGCGGGCTGCCGCCGGAGCGTACCTTTGTCACGGGTTCGCCGATGGCTGAGGTGCTGCGTAAAAACCTGCCCATGATCGACGGCAGCGACGTGCATACACGCCTTGGGCTGACGAAAAAGCGGTACATGCTGCTCTCCGCCCACAGGGAGGAGAACATCGACGACGAGAAAAGCTTTACGTCTCTCTTCAGCGCCGTGAACCGGCTTGCGGAGACCTACGATATGCCGGTGCTTTATTCCTGCCATCCGCGTTCACGCAAGCGGCTTGAGGCTTCCGGGTTTACGCTCGACCGCCGCGTCATCCGCCATGAGCCGCTCGGCTTCCACGACTACAACTGCCTGCAGGTAAACGCCTTCGCCGTGGTGAGCGATTCCGGCACGCTGCCGGAGGAGAGCAGCTTTTATACCTCTGTCGGCAGACCCTTCCCGGCGGTGTGCATCCGTACCTCCACCGAACGGCCGGAGGCCCTCGAAAAGGGATGCTTCGTGCTGGCGGGCATTGAAGGCGACGGACTGCTGCAGGGGGTAAAGCTCGCCGTTTCGCTCTGCGAGGCGGGCGACTTCGGGATCCCTGTCCCCGACTATACGGATGAGAACGTCTCCGGCAAGGTGGTGCGCATCATTCAGAGCTATACGCGCATCGTAGACCGGAACGTCTGGAGAAAAAACGGATGAACGTACTTGTTACCGGCGCCAAAGGCTTCGTCGGAAAAAACCTGGTACAGGCGCTGTATAATCTGCGCGACGGCAAAGACCGCACGCGCCCCGGGCTCGCCGTTTCTGAGGTCTTTGCTTTTGACCTCGATTCCGATCCGGCGCTTCTGCCCGAATTCTGCAAAAAAACTGATTTTGTCTTTCACCTCGCCGGGGTGAACCGGCCCGAGGATCCGGCGGATTTTATGCGGGGGAACCTCGGCGCGCTCGAATCGCTGCTTGAAGCGCTGAAAAGGGCGGATAATCGCTGCCCCGTGATGCTCTCTTCGAGCGTGCAGGCCGCTGGCGTCGGTCGGTATGCCGGTCACCCTTACGGGGCAAGCAAGGCCGCGGCTGAAAACGCGCTTCTTGCGTACGCCGCCGAGACCGGCGTCAGGCCTTATATCTTCCGTCTGCCGAATCTCTTCGGCAAATGGTGCCGGCCGGGCTACAACAGCGCGGTGGCAACCTTCTGCCATCAGGCGGCGAACGGTCTGCCTCTGACCGTGAACGATCCCTCTGTCGAGCTGACGCTGCTCTATATAGACGATCTGCTCGATACGCTGCTGGATCTTACGGAGGGAAAAGCGGTCCCGCTCTCCGCTGACGCGCCCTTCGCGCCGCCGGATACGAACGGGTTTTATGACCCGGGCGTGACGCATACGGTAACGCTCGGGAAAATAGAATCGCTTTTGCTGGGCTTTGCCGCCGAACCGCAGACGCACATTCTGCCCGATCTGCCGGAGGGGTCCTTTGAAAAAAAGCTGTATTCCGCTTTTCTCTCATATCTGCCGGCCGAAAAGGCGGCGTACCCGCTTGAAATGCACGCGGATATGCGCGGCAGCTTCACGGAGCTGATCAAAACGGGCTCCTGCGGGCAGATCTCCGTAAACGTTAGCCTGCCCGGAATCACCAAGGGGCAGCACTGGCATCACTCAAAATGGGAGATATTCGTCGTAGTCTCGGGCGAAGGACTGATCCGTCAGCGAAAGATCGGTTCCGGCGAGGTGCTCGAATACCGCGTTTCGGGAGACGAGCCTACCGCTGTGCGTATGCTCCCCGGTTATACGCACAGCATCGAGAATCTTTCAGATACCGAAAAGCTCATTACGCTCATGTGGGCGAACGAGCGTTTTTCGCCGGATCGGCCCGATACGTTTTTTGAGCCGGTATGAAACGGGAAATGTTTCTGCGTACGTTCAAAAAGCTTGCGCCCCCGTTCGTTACGCTGATCCCGCTGATCATGATCTCCGTGACGATCTTCGGCTTTTCGGCGCAGAGCGGAGAAAAATCGACAGAAGTCAGCAACGGCGTAACGGTGCGCATTCTGTCTCTGTTTATGGATACAGACAGTATGCCGCCGGAAGAGCTCGAAACGCTTGTCGTAAGTCTGCGACACAAGATCCGTAAAACGGCGCATGTGCTGGAGTACGCTGCGTTCGGTTTCTTTCTGTCGCTGCATCTGAGCACCTGGCTCAAAAAGCTGCCGTGGCTGTTTTCGCTTGCGGGATCCGCGCTGTACGGCTTTTCGGATGAACTGCACCAGTATTTCGTCGGCGCGAGAATGATGCAGTTGAAAGACGTCGGCTTCGATCTGTTCGGCGCGGCGCTCGGTATCGCGGCGTTTGCTCTGCTTATGCTTTTGCTTCGGCATATCTTCAAACGGTCCAATCCGGACGCGGCAGCGCGTCCGTAAATAACAAGATTCTGGGGAGGAAAAAATGAAAAAGATCCTGATCTGGCTGCTCAGCGCAGCGCTGCTTCTTTCCGCCGTACCCGCCGTGTTCGCGGCCCAACAGGCCGGCGACCTCGGTTCGGGCTTTGCGTGGAGCCTTGACGCCGACGGCACTCTGCGTGTGACGGGCGAGGGAGAAATGCCGGGTTTTGCGGCATATACGTCTTTCCCGTGGGCCGGCGCGGACGTAAAACGCGCTGTTTTCGGCGAGGGGATCCTGTCGATCCCGAACGCCGCGTTCCGTTCGCAGACGAAGCTCGTCTCGGTTTCGTTCCCGAAGAGCCTTGAAAAGATCGGGGCGCACGCGTTTTATGAATGCGCGGCGCTCAAAACGGCGGATCTGCCGGACGGCCTTATCAGCATCGGCAGCCACGCGTTCGACGGATGCCGCAGCCTTGAAAAAGCGGTTATCCCCGAAGGGGTGACGGAGGTGCCGGAATTCACGTTCTGCGGCTGCGCCGCGCTGCGGGAGGTCTCGATTCCCGGCGGTGTGACTTCGATCGGCAGAGATGCGTTCCGCGAATGTGTTTCGCTTGCAACCGTAACGCTTCCGGCCGCGCTGACCGTGATCGGTGAGCATGCGTTCTACCTCTGTTCCAAACTGAGCGAGGCGGCGCTGCCCGATGGGATTCAGAAGATCGGCGCGCACGCGTTCAACGGGTGCGCCGCTCTCAAAAATGTGCGAATTCCCGCCGGGGTACAGACTGTGGAAGAATACGCTTTTTACGGCTGTTCCTCCCTTGAGAGCGCAGTACTTGAAGAGGGGGTCGCCGCGGTAGCGAACGACGTTTTCCGCGACTGCGTCTCTCTGAAAACGGTCTCTCTGCCTGAAAGTCTGAAAGAGATCGGCACCCGCGCGTTTTACAACTGCCGCTCTCTTGAAAAAGCCGACCTGCCTGAGGGGCTTACCTTTCTCGGGGCGTTCGCTTTTTATAACTGCGGCGCGCTGAAGCAGATCGCCATCCCGGCCGGTATCGGCGAGATCGGCAACGCGGCCTTTTTCCGCTGCGTTTCCCTTTCTGAGATCGCGGTGCCGGAGGGGATCTCCGCCATCGATAACGACGCGTTCCGCGATTGTGTAAACGTCAATTCCGTTTCGCTGCCGGCGTCTCTGCAGCGGGTCGGCAAGGATGCGTTCCTTGGCTGCGACACCGTAGGCGAACTGAATTATGCCGGTACAGACGCGCAGTGGAAAGACCTTGGCGAACCCGTTACGGTTCGCGAAAAGCAGCCCCATGTACACGATTTTGCGCTTGTAAGCGAAACGCCCGCCTCCTGCACCGTTGACGGCGCCGCTCAGTACCGCTGCGAATGCGGCGAGACAAAAACGGAGATCCTTCCTGCTGTCGGTCACATCTGGGACGACGGCGTCCAAACGCAGCCTGCCACCGCCCGCGCCGACGGCGTGTTTACGTACACCTGCACCGTGTGCGGAGAAACGCGCCCTGAGACGCTCATTAAGCTCTCCTTCCTTCTTGGCGACGTGGATGAAGACGGTAAGGTGACTGCCGCCGACGCGCGTCTCGCGCTCCGCCGCGCGGTCAGCCTTGAAACCTATGAAACAGACAGCGTTCCGTTCTGCGCCGCCGATGTGAACACAGATCTTGCCGTTACGGCGGCGGACGCCCGCAGCATCCTGCGCGCGGCAGTCGGGCTTGAAGCTTTCTTTTAAGAGAAGACAAAAAACGGTTCTCCGCATTCTCTATTGACAAAAGAGGAATAATCCATATATAATATTTGCGCAACAGATCAGGGCAACGCCCTTTTTCGCTGCGCATTTTTTGATTGGAAAGGCGGCTTTTTCAGAGAGCCGGTACAGGTCCTACCGATGGAATATCTCCCCTTTGTCAACATAAAACAGGGCAGCGATTCGGTCCATAGCTTTTCAAACGGCAACACGCTGCCCCTGACGCAGTTACCCTTTGCCATGACGGCCTTCGCGCCGCAGACCTCCTCTGAAAGCAGCTGGTTTTATTCTCCCCGCGCCAGAGTGCTTGAGGGGGTCCGTATCACGCACCAGCCGAGTCCCTGGATCGCGGATTACGGCACGCTGATCTTCATGCCGCAGAAGCGGTCGCCTGAAATGCGCCCGATTCGCCGCCGCTCGGGCTACCGCCCCGACCAGGCTGTTTTGTCGCCGCATTTCATGCAGCTCGATTTCCTGAAAAGCCGCTGCCGTCTGCGCTTAACGCCTTCCGAGCGCGGCGCGGCGATGGAGCTTGCATTTGATTCGGCGGATGATAACTGGCTTTCTGTTCTGCCGCTCTGCGGCGGCTATGAGGCGAAGTGGGACGCTTGCTCCGATACGCTGCGCGTTAAGGTCGATAACTGCGGCGGACAGAATACCGTCGGCTTTGCCATGTATACGGTGATCCGATTCGCCCCCGGCGAGATCGACGGAGAAGCGATCCTTGCGGGTACAGAGAACGCGCTGTCGAATGCGGATAACGTAAAGGGCGAAATGGCGGGTATGCACATAAAGCTGAAAGGCGCGTCCTTACACGCGGCGCTCGCGACCTCTTATATAAGCTATGAACAGGCCGAACGCAATCTCAACCGTGAGATCGGGGAGAGAAGCTTTGAAGAGCTTCGCGAGAACGGCCGCCGTCTTTGGGAGAGCTATCTCTCCCGCGTTGAGATCGAAACAGAGAATGAGGCGCAGAAAAGGACCTTCTATTCCTGTATGTACCGCGCTTTTTTGTATCCGCATAAAGCGTATGAGCCCGATGCGAACGGGGAGCCCGTCCATTATTCTCCCTGCGACGGAAAAACGCGCTGCGGCGTTCGCTATACGGATAACGGCTTCTGGGATACCTGCCGTACCTGCTATCCGTTTTACGCGATCGTGGCAAGGGATGAATACCGGGAGATGGTACGCGCCTTCGTAAACGATTATCTGGAATGCGGCTGGCTGCCGCGGTGGCCCTCGATCGGTGAGCGCGGCTGTATGCCAAGCACCCTGATCGACGCGGTGCTCTGCGACGCCGCCGTTAAGGGTCTGATGGACCGTGATACCATGGAGCAGGCGTTTGAGGGCATGCTCAAGCACGCGAACGTCCCCGCGCCGAACGACGACTACGGCAGAAGCGGTGTGGCGGATTACGTGCGGCTCGGTTACGTGCCGATCGAAGCGCACAAAGAGAGCGTGAACCTGACCGCAGACGCTGCCTACGGCGATTGGTGCATCGCGCGTATCGCGGAACTGCTGGGAAAGAAAGAGACCGTACGGGTTTACGACGAACGGGCAAAGAACTATCAGAAGCTCTTTGACCCCGAAACGGGCTTTATGCGCGCGCGCTTTGCAGACGGTGAATTCCGCCCCGGTTTCATCGCGGAGAGCTGGGGACTGGATTATACCGAGGGCAGCGCCTGGCAGAACTCCTTCGCCGTGCCGCACGACGTTGAAGGTCTCGCCGCGCTCTACGGCGGAAAAGAGGCGTTCCTTAAAAAGATCGACGCGCTCTTTGAAACGCCCCCGGTTTATGAGATCGCGGGCTACGACAGCGAGATCCACGAGATCACCGAGATGGCGGCGGCGGATTACGGTCAGTGCGCCATCTCGAACCAGCCGAGCTTTCACATTCCCTATATCTACGGCGCGCTCGGTGAAACGGAGAAAACCGCGTACTGGACAGAACGCATCTGCCGCGAGGCGTTCTCTTACGAAGACGACGGCTTCCCCGGGGATGAGGATAACGGCAGCATGGCGCTGTGGTACGTTTTTTCCACGATTGGGATCTATCCCTTCTGCCCGGGTAAAAACGAGTTCGTCCGCACGAAAAAGCTGGTAAAAAGCGTTCGGATCAATGGCCGTGCGTTTGACGCAGACCGCTATGCCGGCCATACCGTACCCTATGAGGATCTGATCTGAATAAAAGCAAAAAAAAGGGGAGCTCCGGACGTTCGACGGTTCGGAGCTCCCCGTTATGTTTTCGTTTTATTCCGTTCTCAGCGTAAGGGGGATTTCGAGCAGGCGCGGCGCGGCGCTTTCGGGAGAAAGTCCCGAACGAAAGCGTACGGCGAGCGTCGGCGTTTCGCTGCCGGTCGGCGCCGGAAGCGTGACGTTGACCTGAAAAACGACGGCGACAGCTTCTCCGTTTTCGACCGGCAGGGTGAAGGAGCCGTCTTCGTTCAAAACAGTGCCGGGCGTTTCGCAGAGAAACTCAGTTTTTGCGTCGCAGCCGGTGATCGAAAGGCTGTCGATCGAGGCGAAGAGATCGGCTTCGCTTTTTTTCAGTCTCAGATGAAACGAGAGTCTGAGCGGTGAGTCGTCGCCGGCCTCTTCGAAGGTAAACGAAGTCTTGTCGATCTCAAGATCGATGCGGTCTACGGTGTACCGCGACCATGGACTGCCGCTGTCGACCGGCTCCCGAAACGAAGAGATCGCGAACACGGTAACGGCGGAGCTGAGCAGCAGGTAAACGGCGGCGAAGAACGCCGCTCCTTTTTGTTTCATAAAGACACCTCTCGGTTTCATGATACGCTTCGTAAGCGGGAGAGTCAAGCGGAAAATTCCGGCGGCGCCGTACCGGTTGCTTCAAAGAACGCTTCGCGCGTCATAAGCGCTCTCAGTACCTGCAGCATCGAAGCGGCGTTCAGCCGGCCCGGCAGGCCGAACCGGGCGAGAAAGGCCCTGCGGCGTTCGGCGGCCTCAGGCGTTCCGGTCAGCCCTGCCGCGTAGAGATCCGCCATCGTGATGGGCGGAGAGCCGACGCCCTCTGTTTCGCGGAACGCGCCCGAGCGCAGCAGCGCTTCGGTCAGGCGTGTGGTATCCATCCCCTCCACGCCGACCTTTCCCTCTTTGCCGGGCTGGGTCTTGCGGCGCTCTACGCCGAAAACGTCGGGGATATAGGCGTTCAGAACGTCGGCGTCTTTCGTGATGTTTCGCAGAAAGGCGCGGATCCTGAACCCGGCGGAATCGGAATCGGTGAGTATGAGAAGCCCTTTGGTTTTTGCGAGGGTCTTGATGAAGCGCTGTTTCTCTCTGTCCGAAAAAATACCGAAGCCGTCGGTTGTCAGAATAAGTGCGTCTGTGACGGAGGCAAGACGGATCTGATCGTATTTGCCCTCCACCACGATCACGCGGTCGGTATGCAGCATATCGTTCTCCCGTTTATTGCGTCTCTTTCGCGATGGCGGCGAGCGAGACGAGCGTCTGTGTGAGCAAAACGTCAGACGCGGTGTTGGTGGATTTGCTCTCGAGGTCTGTTTTTTGCAGTACGTCGAAGGAACGAACGATCGCCGTCAGCGGCAGACGGCGCGTTTTTTCGGTGACGCGCGAAAGCGCGTAGGTCGAACGGTAGCCAAAGGCTTCGGCGAAGTCGTTTATGCTGTGCCGGGTCATGGCGGCCGTTTTGCAGCGGTATGCATCGGCGTATGCCCTGATCAGCGTGCCCATAATGAGCTGGATCGGCGTTTTGCGGTGTAACAGCTCCATACCGATGGCGAGCGCTTTGTCAGTGTCGCCCGAAAAGATCGCTTCGCTCACGTCGAATATGTTTGCTTCCACGGATTCCACGCAAACGAGATCGATCATCTCCCGGGTGATCGGCGCGCCGTCCGCGAAGGCGCAGAGCTTGTCAAACTCATTCTGCAGCAGCAGAAAATCCGTTCCGACCCGCTCCACAAGGTACTCGGCGGTTTCGGCGTCTATCTCGCCCCGGATGCGTCGCGGGTTGTTTTTCGCGCTTTTGATCAGCGCGGCGGCGATCTGGCGGGCGGTGCGGTGGTCGAGCCTTACGGCAAGACCGTATTTTGCGAACGCCGCTACGACCGGATCCCATTTTCCGGGCTTTTTCGGATCGACCGTTACGTCGAGCGTGTTGTAATAAAAGATCATAACGGCGGTGTCCGGTATTCCGGCGAGGCGTTTTTCAAACTCCTTCAGCTGATTGGCGCCGAGAGCGTTCAGCGGGTAGTTGCGCACCAGCACGGTGCGGCGTTCCGCCATCATGGGCAGGGTATCCGCGTCGGCGAAGATATCCTCCAGAGGCGCGTCGTCGTCCTGGAATATCTTCAGATTGAAGACCTCCATGCCTTCGGGAACAAAGGCGGAAAGCAGGCGGTCGCAGTAATGCTGCTTCAGAAAACCGTCCTCCCCGAAGAGAAGCCAGACCTTTGTTTTCTGCGGCTGCTTCAGCGCGGCGCGCATCCCGGATTCGTCAATGATCGGCAAGGTGATATCCTCCTTTTCCGCAAGCGGATACAAAACTCTATTTTTGCGGGCTGTTGCCATCCTCGCCCCGGTCAGGCGGCTGAGGCAGCTCGGCCGTCAGCGCGAACACGATCTGCTCCATGCAGGCAAGGGAGGATTGCTTTGGCGCAAGATGTACGGAATAGTACGGCTTTGGTCCCGAGACGGCTTTTACGCGTCTGCCGAGAACGCCGAGCTTCAGCAGGGTCTCCGGTTCGATCGTCTGCACCATAAGCAGCATCTCGTTCCCTCGCTGGGTGATCTCATATACGCCGTTGGCGGCGGCGGTGTTCTTCATCAGCGCAACCTTTATAAGACCCATTGCGCACGCGGGAGGCTCGCCGTAGCGGTCGATCAGCTCATCCGTTACGTCGTCGGCATCCTCCGGCGTGCGGATATCCGCGATGCGTTTATAGATCGAGATGCGCTGCGCGTAGGAGGGGATATAGGATTCGGGGATATGCGCGTCGATCTGGATGTCCACAAGACAGTCGCGTTTTTGCTGCGGGGCTTCGCCGCCGCTTTTCAGCGCCTGCACGGCCTCGCCCAGAAGACGCATATACATATCGTAGCCGACGGCCTCCATATGCCCGTGCTGCTTTGCGCCGAGCATATTGCCCGCGCCCCGTATCTCAAGATCCCGCATGGCGATGCGAAGGCCAGAGCCGAACTGCGTGAATTCGCGGATGGCGGAGAGGCGGCGGTCCGCGATCTCCGAGATCTCCTTGCCGGGGCGGAAAGTACAGTAGGCGCTCGCGCGCCGGGAGGAGCGCCCCACGCGGCCTCTGAGCTGGTGGAGCTGCGCGAGCCCGAAACGGTCCGCGTCCTCAATGATCAGGGTGTTCACGTTCGGCACGTCCACGCCCGTCTCAATGATGGTGGTGCATACAAGGATGTCGATCTCGCCCTCCACAAGCTGCCGCCATACGCCGGAGAGCGTCTCTTCGCTCATCTGCCCGTGGGCGACGCCGATCGAGGCCTCCGGGAACAGCCCGCGGATCTTTGCCGCCGTCTCTTCGATGTCGCCTACGCGGTTATGCAGGTAATAGATCTGTCCGCCGCGCCGGAGCTCCTTTTCCATCGCAGGGCGCAGAATGTTCCAGTCGTGTTCCACCACGTAGGTCTGCACGGGGAAGCGGTCCATCGGCGCTTCCTCGATCACGGAAAGATCCTTGATTCCCGTCATCGCGAAGTTGAGCGTGCGGGGAATGGGCGTGGCCGAAAGGGTGAGCACGTCCACGTTCGGGAATTTTTCTTTGAGCTTTTCCTTCTGCTGCACGCCGAAGCGCTGCTCCTCATCCACGATCAAAAGGCCCAGATCCCTGAACTGCACGTCCTTTGAAATGAGCCGGTGTGTGCCCACCAGTATATCCACGCCCCCGGTCTTCAGGCGGGCGAGGATCCTTTTCTGCTCCTTTGCCGGTACAAAGCGGCTCACCATCGCGACCTCGACCGGAAAACCCTCCATCCTGTGCAGTATGGTGCGGTAGTGCTGCATGGCGAGAATGGTGGTTGGTACAAGGATCGCGGCCTGCTTGTTGTCGCACAGGCATTTGAACGCGGCGCGCAGGGCGACCTCCGTTTTTCCGAAGCCCACGTCCCCGCAGAGCAGCCGGTCCATCGGGCAGCCCTTTTCCATATCGTGCTTGATTTCGCCGATGCACCGCAGCTGGTCATCCGTTTCGTCGAACTCAAAGCGGCGCTCAAAATCGCTCTGCATGTCGACGTCGGGCGAAAAGGCGAAGCCCGGCGTCGCTTGTCTGGCGGCGTAGAGCTTCAGCAGGTCTTCGGCGATATCCTTCACGGCGCTGCGCACGCGGGATTTTGTTTTTTCCCAGTCGCCGGAGCCGAGGCGGTTGATCTTTACGGTCCTGGCGCCGTCCTCTTCGTGGGGGCCGATGTATTTTGAGACAAGCTCCAGCTTTGTAACGGGCACCAGCAGTACGTCGCCTTTGGCGTAGGTGATGCGGATGTAATCCTTGGTCACGCCCTCCATCTGTACCTGCTCAATGCCCTGAAAAATGCCGATGCCGTTTGTCGCGTGCACAATGTAATCGCCCTTATGCAGTTCCTCGAGCGAATGGAAGGCGTTCGGGTTCTTTTTGGCTTTGGCGGGCCTGAAAGCGCTCTTCTTTGTCTCGTGACCGTATGAGAGCAGCATCAGCAGACCTGCCGGGTATTCCGCTCCGCCCGATAAACTGCCGGGCAGCACGTTGATATATCCGGCGGAGAACAGCCCCTCGCCGGGCTTCATCCGGATCGCCGGCACGCTGTCGTCGGTAAGCGTTCTTACAAGGCTTTCCGCCGCTTTTTCGGTGCCTGCGAACACGACGACCGTATGCTTTTTTTTGAGCGCGTCGGCGGTCTCTTCGCGCAGCACACTGAGGGAGCCGTCCCATCTGGCCGCGCCGTTGATCTGAAAATGGATCAGATCCTTAACAGGGGTGTCGAAGCTGCCTCGGGTAAAGTTGTCGATGTAGAGCGTATGCCGCTTTGTGTATTCGGCGCAAAGGTCCGCAAAGGCGCCGTAGTAGCGGTCGAGCCCTTTGCAGAGCGTACCTTCAAGAAACAGCGCCTTCAGTTCTTCTGCCGCGAGTTTTTCCTGCTGCAGCGCGTGCTCCCGCACGGCGGCGGATTCCGCGACGAAGAGCAGACCGTCCGAAAAATAATCGAGGATGGAGGCATATTCGGGGTACGCGAGCGGAAAATATTTATCGGACGCGCCGGGGAACACGCCGCTTTCGGCAAGCTCTATGTCGCGCGCGACGCGTTCTTTTGCTTTCTGGGTGTTTTTTCCGCGCAGGTCTTTTATAAGCGCCCGGGCGCGTTCGGCAAACTGAGCCGTTGAATCAAAGAGCACCTCGCGGAACGGGGAAACGGAAACGCGCTCCAGCGCTTCGGTACGGCGCTGTGAAAGCAGATCGAAACCCGTAACGGTATCGATCTCGTCTCCCCAGAACTCCACGCGCACGGGTTCGTCCGCGTTCGCGGGAAAAATATCGAGAATGCCGCCGCGCAGCGAGAACTGCCCGGGGCCTTCCACCATATCGGCAAAGCTGTAGCCGGCTTTTATAAGAGCTGTTCTGGCCGTCTCAGGCGATATGGCGTCGCCGGGGCTGAGAGTAAAGATCCGCTGCCGCAGCACCTCGGGGGGCACGGTGTGCTGCAGGGCGGCTTCGGCAGAGCAGACGGCTACCGCAGCCTCGCCGGTCAAAAGTCTGGCGAGCGCCCCGATGCGCTGTCCCTCGTACTGAGCCGATGTGCTTTCTGCCTGAAAACCGAAATCGCGGGCAGGAAAGTATACTGCCTTTGTGCCGAGGGTAAGAAGATCTGCGCAGCAGCGGTCGGCGGAACGCTCATCCGCCGTGATCACCAAAGCGCCCTGCGAGGTCTCTTCGCAGAGCGTGTGTATCACGATATTTCTGGCGGCGGCGCCAAGGCCCAGAAGCCCCAGCGGAAAGCTGCCGTTCTGTATATCCTTCAACAGGGGGCGGAATTCCGGCCCGTGCCTGAATGCAAACGAGATCGCGCTCATACTCAGCCGTTATACCGGTTCATGGCTTCCTCCGGCTTGCCTTGTACGATCAGCTCCACTGCCGAGGCGGCGCGGTCCATCGTCTCTCTGAGAACAGCCAGCTCCTCTTTGCTGAGCCTGCCGAGTACGTGGTCCTTCAAGTCCTCTTCGGGGTCCTTTCTTTCTCCGACGCCGAGCTTCAGGCGCGGAAATACGTCGGTACCGAGCTGCGCGATGATGCTTTTGATGCCGTTGTGCCCGCCGGCGGAGCCCTTCAGGCGGATGCGAAGGACGCCGGTCGGCAGCGAAATATCGTCGTAGATCACGATCACCCGCTCGGGCGGGATCTTATAGAAAGCGGCGGCCTCGCGGACGGCGTCTCCGGAGTTGTTCATATAGGTCTGCGGACGCATCAGCAGGCACGGTACGCCGCCGACCGCGGCCGCCGCCGTAACGGCGCCGAACTTCAGCCGGTCGGGCTTAACGCCGCAGCGGTTGCTTATCACATCCAGACACAGAAAGCCGGTGTTGTGGCGCGAGTATTCATACTTTTCGCCTGGGTTGCCGAGACCCGCTATGATATACTCCGGTTTGCCGACTGCAGGGGCGGCCGGCGCGGTCTTTTTTCTGAAAAAAGCCATTATTTCTTTTTCTCCCGGTAGGGCTTGCGTCTGATGACCCAGTTTTCCTTGTTGACCTGCTTTTGCCGCGCGATGGCAAGGGCGTCGGCGGGCACGTTGTCGGTAATGGTGGAGCCGGCGGCGGTATAAGCGCGTTCTGCGATCTCAACGGGCGCGATCAGGTTCGTGTTGCAGCCGATGAACGCGTCGTTTCCGATCACGCAGCGGTTCTTGGTTTTGCCGTTGAAGTTTACGGTCACAACGCCGCAGCCGAAGTTCACGCCGCTGCCGACGTCTGAATCGCCGACGTAGGTCAGGTGCGAAATAGCGGTCTTTTCACCTACGACGGAGTTCTTTACCTCCACAAAGTTGCCGCAGTGAACGCCGTCGTGCAGCACGGTATTCGGGCGCAGATGCACGAACGGCCCGAGGTTTACGCCGTTGCCGACCACTGCCTCCTCCGCCTGCACGCTGTTCAGAACGCAGTCGTCGCCGACGGCGGTCTTATAGAGCACGGTGTTGGGGCCGACGGTGCAGCCCGCGCCTATGCGGCAGCCCTCTTTGATAATGGTTCCGGGCAGAATCACCGTGTCGGGGCCGATCTCAGCCTTGTCGTCGATCAGCACGCCGTCGGTGCAGGGGATGGATACGCCGCTTTCCATCAAACGGATCAGAATTTTTTTGCGCAGCATTTCCCCGAGCTCCATGAGCTGAACGCGGGTGTTCGCGCCGAGCACCGCGTCGGCGTTATCCGCCGTGAACGCGCCGACTCTGAGCCCTGCGTCCCGCGCGAGCTGTACGGTATCCGTCAGATAGTATTCGCCCTTCGAATTGTCGTTCGTAATGCGGGGCAGCAGATCGAGCAGGGCTGCGGCGTTGAACCACATGGCGCCGGAATTGATCTCGCTGATGCGCTTTACTTCGTCGGTGGCGCTGGCTTCTTCGGTTATGGCGGTAAAATCGCCGTTTTTGTCGCGCACGATCCTGCCGTATCCGAAGGGGTTATCCACCTTCGCAGAGATCACGGTCTGTACAAAGCTGTTGGAGGTGTGATAGAGAAGCGCGTCGCGGATGGTCTTGCTGTCGATAAAGGGCGCGTCGCCGTTCAGGATCAGCACGTTTCCGTATTTGTGACGGGTGATAAAATCCGTCGCCTGCATCACGGCGTGGCCGGTGCCGAGGCGCTGTTCCTGCCGTACGGTCTCCGTCTTGCCGGCCAGATGCGCTTCGAGCAGATCGGCGCGGTAGCCGGTCACAACGCACAGATCATGAACGCCCGCTTCCCGGGCGGCGTCGATCACCCGGTCGATCATGGGCCGGAACAAAAGCTCCGCCATGACTTTCGGTTTTTGGGAATGCATTCTGGTGCCCTCGCCGCCGGCCAGGATCACCGCACAGTTGTTTTCCATGTTCGTAAACGCGCGCGGCTTTCATCCGCGCGCTGCCTTTCTTAATAATGTTTCAGAGCTGTTCTATAAATATAACATATTATAAAAAAAGCCGCAAGGCTTTTTTACCGCTTTACGGCCGGTTTTTTCAAGAAACCTTGACGCTTCGGCGCAAATGGTGTAAAATATACCCATAACGGGATAACAGGATAGAGAAAATATCACGAAAGGGACGCGCGGCGAACGAAAAACGCCGCGCATTGTATCGGAATGGCAAAAAGCAAAAGCTACGGCAACGAGAGCATTACGCAGCTCAAGGGCGCCGACCGGGTACGGCTGCGCCCCGCTGTCATCTTCGGCGACGACGGGCTCGACGGCTGCGAGCACGCAGTGTTCGAGATCATATCGAACGCCATCGATGAGGCCCGCGCGGGCTACGGCAAACGCATCATCGTAACGCGGTTCCTGGATCGCTCGATCGAGGTGCAGGATTTCGGCCGCGGTATGCCGGTGGATTACAACCAGAAGGAACAGCGCTATAACTGGGAGCTGCTCTTCTGCGAAATGTACGCCGGCGGCAAATACGACGCCTCCTCCGGCGGCGGCTATGATTACGCGCTGGGGCTCAACGGTCTGGGGCTTTGCTCCACGCAATACGCTTCGGAATATATGGACGCTGAGATCCACACCGACGGCACGCGCTACACGCTGCATTTTGAGCACGGCGAAAACGTGGGCGGTCTATCAAAGGAACCGCTGACAAAAAAGGATACGGGTACGCGCATCCGCTGGCGGCCCGATCTTGCCGTATTCACGGATACCGCGATCCCGCTCGAATACTTTCAGGATACCTTAAAACGGCAGGCCGTCGTCAACGACGGCCTTCGTCTGATCTTAAAAAACGAGACCGAGCCCGGTAAGTTCGAGACCTTCGAATACCTCTACGAGCACGGCATCTGCGATTATCTGCGCGAGGCGGCGGAGGGCTCCGCCATCACGCCCGTCTGGTTCTGGGAAACGGAGCAGACCGGCCGCGACAGGGAGGACAGACCCGAGTATACGGTAAAGATCAAAGCCGCCGTTACCTTTTCCGCCACCGCCGCCATGAAAGAGTATTACCACAATTCAAGCTTTCTGGAGCACGGCGGCGCGCCGGAAAAGGCCGTGAAGAGCGCTTTTGTATCGCAGATCGACGCGTATATGAAGGCCAACGGAAAGTATAACAAAAGCGACCCCAAGATCTCGTTTCAGGATATCGAGGATTGCCTGATGATCGTTGTTTCCTCGTTTTCGACGCAGACCTCCTATGAGAACCAGACAAAAAAAGCGGTCAATAACAGGTTTATCGCCGAGGCGATGACTGCGTTCTTCAAACGCCAGCTTGAGATCTATTTCGTCGAGAACAGGCTCGACGCAGACAAGATCTGCGAACGGATCCTTATCAATATGCGTTCGCGCGTTCGCGCGGAGGCCACGCGCCTGAACGTGAAGAACGCGCTTTCGGGCGGCAGAGATATGCTGACCCGCATCGAAAAATTTGCCGACTGCCGTTCACGGGACGTTTCTGAGCGCGAGCTCTTCATTGTGGAGGGCGATTCGGCCCTCGGCGCCTGTAAGCAGGCGCGGGATTCCGGTTTTCAGGCGATCATACCCGTTCGCGGCAAGATCCTGAACTGCCTGAAGGCCGATTACGCCAAAATCTTCAAAAGCGAGATCATAACGGATCTGATCCGCGTACTCGGCTGCGGGGTCGAGGTCAGCGGCAAGGCCGTAAAGGGAGTGCCCCCGTTTTCTCTTGAGAACCTGCGCTGGAACAAGGTGATCATCTGTACCGACGCGGACGTGGACGGCTTTCAGATACGTACGCTGATCTTAACGATGATCTATGTGCTGATGCCCTCGGTCATCAAAGCCGGCAAGGTATTTATCGCGGAATCCCCGCTCTACGAGATCACCAGCGGCAAGGATACCTGGTTTGCCTATACCGAAAAAGAAAAGGCCGACGCGCTCGCTGAGATCGGCAGCGCGAAATATACGATCCAGCGCTCGAAAGGTCTCGGCGAGAACGAGGCGGATATGATGTGGCTCACCACCATGAATCCCGAAACGCGCAGGCTCATCCGCATTGAGCCCGATTTTGACCCGACCGCCATCGCCGAGAGCTTCGATCTCTTTCTCGGCGACAACCTCGCCGGCCGTAAGGATTATATCGCGACGAACGGGCATCTGTATATCGATATGGCCGATGTGAGCTGAAAGGAGGGGGAACGATGCCGAGAAAAAAGAAAACAGAGGAAAAAGGCCCGGCGAAAAAGCCGGAGCCCGAGACCCGCGCGCACATTCTGGGCGCGGGCGAGGTCGAGCGGCAGCAGATCACCCGCACGCTTGAAATTAACTATATGCCCTACGCCATGAGCGTGATCCTCTCGCGCGCGATCCCGGAGATCGACGGCTTTAAACCCTCGCACCGCAAGCTGCTCTACACCATGTACCAGATGGGGCTGCTCACCGGGGCGAGGAGCAAATCCGCCAAGATCGTGGGCGCAACGATGCAGCTCAATCCCCACGGCGACCAGGCGATCTACGAGACCATGGTGCGTTTAACGCGAGGCAACGAGACGCTGCTGCACCCTTACGTCGATTCAAAGGGGAATTTCGGCAAGGCGTACTCCCGCAACATGCAGTGCGCCGCAAGCCGTTATACCGAGGCGAAGCTCGACCCCATATGCCGCGAGCTCTTCCGCGACATCGACAAGGACGCGGTGGATTTTGTGCCGAATTACGACAACACCATGACGGAGCCGACGCTGTTTCCCGTTACATTTCCGTCTGTACTGGTGAACCTGAATTCCGGCATCGCGGTGGGCATGGCGAGCAACATCTGTTCCTTTAATCTGCGTGAGGTCTGCGAGACGACCGCCGCGCTGATCCGCGACCCGGACCACGACTGCACGCTCACTCTGAAGGCGCCCGATTTTGCCGGCGGGGGAGCTGTGATCTACGACGCCGCCCGCATTCGCGAGATCTATTCGACCGGCAGGGGGTCCCTGCGCGTTCGGGGCAAGTGCGCTTACGACAGGGCGAACAACTGCATCGATATCACCGAGATCCCGCCGACAACGACCAGCGAAGCGATCATAGACAAGGTGATCGAGCTTGTTAAGGATAACAAGCTCCGCGAGATAAACGATATCCGCGATGAAACGGATAAGACCGGCCTGAAGATCACGATCGACCTGAAACGCGGCGCCGATCCCGATAAGGTGATCCAGCTCCTGTACAAAAAGACGCCGCTGGAGGATCCTTTTCCCTGCAACTTCAACGTATTGATCGGCGGAAACCCGATGACGCTGGGCGTCGCCGACCTGCTGGAGGAGTGGATCGCCTTCCGCACCGAGTGCGTTAAGCGCCGAACCTATTTCGATCTGCAGAAGGCGAAGGACCGCCTTCATCTTCTGGAGGGCCTGCAGAAGATCCTGCTCGATATCGACGAAGCCATCCGTATTATCCGCTCCACTGAGGAGGAGCGCGAGGTGGTGCCGAACCTGATGATCGGTTTCGGCATCGATGAGATACAGGCGGAATACGTGGCGGAGATCAGACTGCGCCACCTGAACCGCGAATATATCTTGAAGCGCCTCGCCGACATCGAGGATCTGAAAAAAAATATCGCGGATATGGAGGATATCCTCGCCAATAAAAACCGCGTGAAAAAGATCATCATCGCCGTGCTCAAAGAGACCGCCGACCGCTACGGGCAGGACAGAAAGACCGAGATCCTCTATGAGACTGAGGTCCGCGAAGCGGAGGAGGAGCCCGAAACGCCGGATTATCCGGTCATGCTCTTCTTTACCCGCGAGGGCTATTTCAAAAAGATCACGCCTCAGAGCTGGCGCATGGGCTCTGTCCACAAGCTCAAAGAGGGGGATGCGGTGATCTACGGCGAAGAGGGATCGAACAACACGGGGCTTCTCTTCTTTACAAACCGCTGTCAGGTCTATAAGAGCCGTGTGAGCGAGTTCGACGAGTGCAAGGCCAGCGCTCTGGGCGATTTCGTCGCCGCGAAGCTC
>CADBOC010000245.1 GCA_902796175.1 Oscillospiraceae bacterium
CGCCCTGATGAAAAATCTGTGCGCGCTGAATTTCGGCCGTGATATCGGTCTGACAGAGACGTCCGAATGCCGACAGATCGACCTTTATGTCAACGGTGAATATCTGGGGCTGTATCTCATCTGCGAGAGCGTAGAGGTTGGAGAAAACCGCGTGAACGTCGCCGATCTGGACAGCGCGAACGAGGAAGCGAACCCCGACATTGAGGATTTGAGCGCCCTGCCGCAGATGGGAGTTCGCTCCGGCTATGTTCGGGGCAGCGCAAAGTGGATCGACATTCCGAACACGCCGGAGAATATCAGCGGCGGCTATCTGTTGGAAGTGGATTACCTCTACCGCTACCACGCGGAACCCAGCGGCTTTATCTCAAATCAGGGGATGCCCATTGTGGTTAGCAGCCCGGAATACGCCGCGAAGGCGGAGGTCGACTATATCAGCGCCCTGTGGAACGCGGCGGAGGAAGCGCTGTATTCCGAAACGGGCTTTAATTCAGCAGGCAAACACTACACGGAATGCTTTGATATGGACAGTCTTGTGCGGTGTTATCTTGCTGAAGAGGTGACGAAGGACGTGGACAGCGGGATCACAAGCTTCTACTTCTATAAAAAAGCGGGCGACGACCGCTTCTACGCCGGACCTCTGTGGGATTTTGACCATGCCCTCGGCAGCGGTACCACGATCGGTAACCGCCTGACGGTGTATGAGCCGGACACCTGGTACGCAAACCAACTGCACCGGGATTCTATCGACAGCGCGTGCGCCAATTTCCCCACATTTTTTGCACAGTGTTACAGTTTTGCCGATTTTCGTGCGGCCGCATCTGCGATGTGGACCCAAACCGTGTCGCAGGTACTGGAGCAAGCAGTTGCTTCGCTTACCGCGCGGAAAGATGTCATCCATGCTTCATCGGTAATGAACCATCTCCGATGGAACACCTATGGCAGCGCTGACATATCCACTGTTTCGCAGAAGAGCGGGCTCGACGCCGATCGGCTCATCGCGTTTTTAACGCAGCGGAGGCCCGCGTTGGAAAAGGGCTTTGCCGCGGACGGCGCGGCTGTGGTATACAGCGGGAACGGCGGCAGCGGCAACACGATCTATGACGGAAAAATCTACAGCGTGGGAGACGCGGCGGTCGCGCTGCATAACAGCACTTTCAGCCGCGCGGGCTACACATTTGCAGGCTGGAACACAAAAGCGGACGGCACCGGCGCCCCCATCGGCGAAAATGAAAGCTATTTCATCACAGAAAACTATATGGTGTTGTATGCGCAGTGGAAAGAAGTCCAACCACCGCAGGATCCTTCTGCAGATCCCGAAAACGATCCGGGAAAGGGCGACGAAACAAAGCTGAGCTTTTGGCAGCGGTTCCTCGCATTTTTCAAAAGGATCATCGCTTTCTTCCGCCGTCTTTTCAACATAGGCGTGTAAACCGTCAGCACGATGCTGAACTTTTCCCTCCGCCTGTTTCAGTTAATGAAATAACAATATACGATCCGGCGCCTGCCCTTCGGGGCGGGCGTTTTTCATTTGAAAGCATCATTTATTCCCCGCAAAGCGCTGTCTGTTCCGTTTCGGTTGCAATCCGAAAATATCCTGTTATGATGAAAGCAGGCAACAGCCCAAATATTCAGAAAGAAGGTATTCACATGAACGCGCATACACGTTTCCTCTCAGTTTTGTTGTCTGTGTTCCTGCTGCTCGGCGCCTTGCCGGTCGCCTTTGCGGCAGACGGCGAGATTACCTGGAGCTACGATGACGCGACCAAAACCCTGACCTTCACCGGCAGCGGCGCGATTCCCGACGCGATGGAAGACGCCGAAGCGATTTTTAACGGCATGGACGGAGAACCGTTTGATTGCGCAACGCTGCCCGCGTGGTATCAGACCTGCGGCGAAGCCGCCCAAACCGTTGTGATCGGCGAAGGGATCACCCGGATCGGCAACGGCGCCTTGTTCAATTTCGCTGCGCTGCGTAAAGTTATGCTGCCGTCCTCGCTGACCGAGATCGGCGACGCGGCGTTCATGTTCTGTGAAAACCTGACCGACGTCACTCTGCCGGCGGGGCTTCTCAACATCGGCGGCTATGCCTTTGTCGGCACCGGGATTCAGGCAATCGACATCCCGGCAGGGGTGGAAACCCTGTATGCGACCTTCGCCTATACCGGCTCGCTGCAGGAGGTGACCCTCCACGAAGGGCTGAAAAGCATCATGGCGGCGTTCACCTACACCTCGCTCCGGGAGCTGACGATCCCTGCCACGGTGGAAACCTTTGCGGAAGACGTCATCTGGGATCTTTCCGCCATCGTCAACTATTCCAAAACCGCGGTGGCTGCGCAGTGCGCGTATACCTTCCCGGCGTCGGACTCTCTGCTTGCCGGGCTGCAGCGCTACCAATATCGCAACTATGCAAGGATCCTGCGTCTGGATACGCTCATGGGCGGCCTTCCGGAAGAGGAGATGCTGCAATATTATCTGGAAATGATCAACGAATATATGGCCTCCATCGGGCGTGAACCCTTCGCCTCGGTTGAGGAAGCGGAAGCCGCCATTGCAGCGGAGCCTTCGGACGGGTTTGACGGCAATCCCGTACAGGCGGACGTGAAGGTGTATTGCTTCGACGATTCCGCCGAGCACACCTATGCGAAAGACAACGGCCTTGCCCATTATCTGATCGGCGCGGACGGCGCCCTTCCCGACACGCCCTGCCCCGACAGCGGCCGCGGCAAGGCTGGCGACGATATCGACTGGTGGGTCGACGCCGAGACCAAAACGCTGCATTTTTCCGGCAGCGGCGCTATGACGAACACAAACCAGCCCTGGCGCAGACAGGCAGACGACATTGAACACGTGGCGTTTACTACTCCGGAGGGCGCGCCGATCACCTCGATTGCAGGAAACGCCTTTGCCCTGCTGCCAAGGCTGACGGAGGTAGCGATCCCCGAAGGCGTTACCGAAATCGGCGAAGGGTTTCTGCAGGCGTCCGGAGTTCGCCGTCTGTCGCTGCCCGCAAGCTACGCGCCGACAAGTTGGGACGACAGAACGCTTACAGGAACGCAGCTCGACGCCGTAACGGTGGCCGAGGGCAACGAAACG
>CADBOC010000246.1 GCA_902796175.1 Oscillospiraceae bacterium
AAACTTCTCGTTTCCTGTCAAATAAAAAGATTGTAACGCCCGCCGATTTTGCCCTTCGGGCTCAGGCGTGTGCGAATACGAAAGCGCTCTGCGCTGCGGCGCTGCCGCTTTCTTGTTTGGGGAGGTTTCCGTCTGCCGTCCGGGAGTATACGGTCCGCTCCGCCGGGCCGGCGGCGTCCGGGCTTGTCGGAAGATATGCTGAGAATCGGTTTTTCCGTAAAAAAAGCCTCCGGACAATCAGATCCGGAGGCCCTTTTTCAATCTATTTGTTATGGGGGCAGGTCTGCGCGATCTTTTCGGGGGAAACCGCAATGACCTCGGTCTGCGCTTCCGTTTTCGCGCGGGCTTCGGGGGACGGCGCTTTTAATACAGCTTTGCGCCGGCCGGGATATGGGGGTCGACCGTGAGCAGATGCAGGCGTTCCTCGTCTCCCTCTTTGTGCACGGCGCTGATGAGCATGCCGCAGCTTTCGATCCCCATCATGGGGCGGGGCGGCAGGTTCACGATCGCGATGCAGGTCTTGCCCACGAGCGTTTCGGGCTCGTAATACGCGTGGATGCCCGAAAGGATGGTGCGTTCCGTTCCGGTGCCGTCGTCCAGCGTGAAGCGCAGCAGCTTTTTGCTTTTCGGTACCGCTTCGCAGGCGAGCACCTTCACGGCGCGGAAGTCGGACTTCGAGAAGGTATCGAAATCCACCGTATCGGCAAAGAGCGGCTCAATCACGACGTTCGAAAAATCGATGACCTCGTTCGCCGGCTCCGCCGCCTCGGGCGCGGAAGCCGCGCTGGGAACGGCGTCTTCAACAGGCGCAGCCGCCTTCTTTTCGGAGGCCAGCGGCTTCATGGTGGGGAACAGCAGCACGTCGCGGATGGAAGCGCTGTCGGTCAGCAGCATCACAAGACGGTCCACGCCAAAGCCGAGTCCGCCCGTGGGCGGCATGCCGTATTCGAGGGCGGTGACGTAATCGTAATCCACCTCGGCACGGGTGCCGGGCTCTTGTTTTCTCTTTTCGGCGACCTGCCGCTCGAAACGGCCCTTCTGATCGACGGGGTCGTTGAGCTCCGAGAAGGCGTTGCCGAATTCCGTCGCGTTGATGAAATACTCAAAGCGCTCGGTAAAGGCGGGGTCGCCCGGCTTGCGCTTGGCAAGCGGGCTGTTCTCGACCGGGTAGTCGTAGATGAACGTGGGCTGTATCAGCTTTTCTTCCACGAACGCGTCAAAGAGCTCGGCGAGCACCGTGCCCTTCGTCGCGTCGGCGGGCACCTCCACCTTCAGCGCGGCGGCCGCGGCACGGGCGTCGGCGTCTGTCTTCCAATCCGCGTAATCGGCGCCGGCGTACTTTTTTACGGCCTCGCACATCGTAAGGCGCTCCCAGTGCGCCATATCGATCTCATGGCCCTGATACGGGATCACCTCGCTGCCGCATACCGTGACGGCGAGGTGTTTATAAAGCGCCTCAACCAGGTCCATCATGCCGTGGTAATCGGTGTAGGCCTGATACAGCTCGATCGTGGTGAATTCGGGGTTATGCTTGGTATCCATGCCCTCGTTGCGGAAGATGCGGCCCACCTCATAGACGCGGTCCATGCCGCCGACGATCAGGCGCTTTAAGTACAGCTCCGTCTCAATGCGCAGATACATATCCATATCGAGGGTATTGTGGTGCGTTTTGAAGGGACGCGCCGCCGCGCCGATCTCAAGCGGCACCAGAATCGGGGTATCCACCTCCAGAAAGCCGCGCCGGTCGAGCCAGCGGCGGATCTCGCTCAGGATCTGTGAGCGCTTGTAAAAGGTATCGCGCACGTCCGGGTTCACGATCAGATCCACATAGCGCTGGCGGTAGCGGGTATCGGTATCGCGCAGGCCGTGGAATTTTTCGGGCAGGGGCAGCAGGCTCTTCGCCAAAAGCTCGATGTGATCGCAGTGCACCGAGATCTCACCCGTCTGCGTTTTGAATACGTAGCCGCGGACGCCGATCACGTCGCCGATGTCCCACTTTTTGAAATCCTGATACGTTTCGGCGCCTACGTCGTCGCGCTTTACATAGAGCTGGATATCGCCGCCGCCGTCTCTGAGCCCCACAAAGCTCGCCTTGCCCATCACGCGGCGGCTCATGATACGGCCCGCCAGCGAAACGGTCTTGCCCTCGAACGCCGGGTAATCCGCCTTGATCGCCGCGGCGTGATCCGTTACGTTATAGAAGGTTTTCTGAAAAGGATCGGCCCCGGCCGCCTGCATCGCCTGCAGCTTTGCGAGACGCACGGCCCGCTGTTCGTTTTCGCCGGCGGCCGCCTCGGAGCCCGGCGCGGCGTTTCTGTTCTCGTCCATTTTATTATCCTCCGTACGCGGCAGCGTATTTTACTTCTTGAATATCTCCAGGATCTCGATCTCGTCGTTGCCGCTCGGTATCTCCACCGTCACCACGTCGCCGACGCTGTGATCGAGCAGCGCGCGGCCGACCGGGGATTCGTCGCTGATCTTGTTCTCAAGGGGATCGGCCTGCGGCGCGCCCACAATGTGATAGATCGCGGTCTCGTCAAAGGTGCGGTCGCGCACCTTTACAAAAAGGCCGGTGCGCACCTTTTCGGTGGAAAGGTCGCGGTCCTCCAGCACCGTCGCGTGCGCGATCTGGTATTCGATCTCAAGAATGCGGGCTTCAAGCTTCGCCTGATCGGATTTCGCCTCGTCGTACTCGCTGTTTTCCGAAAGGTCGCCGAACGAAAGCGCCTCTTTGATGCGCTCGGTCACTTCGTTTCTGCCGGTGGTGCGCAGCTCCTTGAGCTCCTCCTTCAGCCGTTCAAGGTCGGCGGAGGTCATGATATATTCTTCTGCCATTTGAATCAGATCCCTTCATTTTATGATTTATATATTATATGCGCAGTCGTCCCGCTTTGTCAAGCTTTTTCGGCCGCGCGGCCGGGCTTACCCGTTCGCGGCGTCCTTGATCTGGTCGGCAATGTCGCGTATGCCGCGCTCGGTATCGCGGATCAGCGCGATCATATCAAAGATGCTCTGTACCGCCTGCCCGGGCGTGGTATCGACGCGCACGTCTGAAAACCAGCCGGAGCCGGACTGCTGCCCGGCGGGGGCTTCCTCCGCCGCCCGCGTGATCATCACGCGTTTTCCGTCCGGCACGTCCGTCAGCTGCGGCTCAAGCCCCACGCAGGCGCGCAGGATCTGGCGCGCGTCGCCGGCGGTGATATCGCCGTCAAAATCCACGTCGGTATACACAAGGTCCGATACGGCTGTGATCATCTCGAGCCCCACGCAGTGCCTGAGCGTTTTGCGGGCGTCGTCCGCCGTTACGCTGCCGTCGTGATCCACGTCGCCGAACAGGCGTTCGCGCCAGTTCAGATCCGAGATCTCTACGGTGCAGCGATAGACGACGTGCAGCGTTTTTTCCTGCAGCAGGCGGTCGGCCTCGATCTGCGTTTTGCCGAGGTTCGCGTACACGGTGTTGATCGTGTTGACGATCGTATGATAGAGGTCGTAGCCCAGAAACGCGGTCACGATCCGCATCGCGTCGTTGAAGGAGAAATCAAAGGTATAGTCGACGGCGGAGCCGTAATACGACAGCAGACCGTTTTCATCGAGATCGATCGCGGCGCGCGCGTTCCGGAAGCGGAAATCCGTAAGCGTTAAACCGTCCAGCGCGCCGGGATCCGCCAGAGCGCGTTCGCCGATGATCACGGGGTCGGGCGTACCGTTCGGCAGAGAGAACACGTCGGCCAGAGAAGATCCTTCGGCGGCCGACAGCGGCGTTTCGGGGAAGAGCACGGCGAGGCGCTGTGTTTTTCCGGTCTCATCCGACGTATCGCGGTAGATGCTGTAGTCGTCGTTCGCCGGTGAGAGGCGCGATACGTCCGACGTGCCGTAGAGCGGCAGCAGATCGTCGCGCGGCATGCCGCGTGAGAGCACCGTTTTGGTCTCGGGGTTCACCGTGCCGCCGAAGATCGCCATCACAAAGCTCTGCGACAGGTTCGATTTGTTGTTGAACAGCCCCTCGAGATAGGGAATGAGCCAGCGTTTGAGCGCGGCGTCGACGTCGTCCCCCGCATACGCTCCGCCGACCGTGATCCCGTTTTTCGGCACGCCGTTGGTATAGGTCACAAGGCCGAAGGGCCGGTCCCACTTTACGCGGTTCACGGCGCGGTTGAAGGCCTCCGTCGCCGCGGCGCGTTCCTTTTCGTCCGTCAGCTCCTGAACGGCGGCCCTTGCGGGCGCAGGAAACGCCGCAAACGTCAGCGCGGCCGCGAGGCAGCAGCACAAAATGACCCTGAGCGTTCGTTTCGTTTGCATAGAAACCATCCTTTCATTTCTCTTTCCGCACGTCATATCCATTTGAGCTTCATAAAGACCAGCGCGCCGCCGATGGAGGCGACGATCGTCGCGAACAGCAGCGTACCCGCAGGCAGCGTCGGCGCAAAGAGCAGCACCGCGATCCCGATCAGGATCGGAAAAACCGAAATGCGCCAGTGCTTTCTGAAATACCCGGCGCCCAGCGCCCCGAACAGCGCCGGCAGCACATAGGTAAAGGCCGGCGAAAAGACGGAATCGGGATCGGTCAGCGTGCCGAGAAACGGCGCGAAGAGCAGTACGCCCGCCGCGATGATCACCGTTGTGGTAATCTCGGAAACACCGATGGCGATCGTGGAGATCACCTCGCCCTCTTCACTGTTCGCCTTAACGCCCGCGTTTTCCATCGCGCTCAGGCCGCACGGCAGCTTGAGGTTCGTGATGTTGCCCGAAACAAAGCTCAGATACGTGCCGCCCGCGCCGAGCATCGGCGTATAGGTCAGCACCTCCACCACGGCGGTGCCCCAGTAGATGGGAAGGACCTTGATAAGCGCCTTGAACACCTCCTGCATCGGGGGCCAGGCGTTGAAATGTACGCAGATCGAGACCGGCACGAGCAGCAGCGTGATCAGCGCGCCCACGCTCCAGAGCCGGCCCCAGGTATGCACACGGTCAAAATAGGTGCGTTCGGTCTTGTTTTTCATCGCGCGTTCCCTCCTTATATCTGCCGCCACCAGGTCCAGGCGGCGACGGATTCAGGCAGCGCCAGACCCAGCAGAACAGCCATGCCCATGCCCGCGAACATGGCTATGGGCATCGCGAAGGGCTGCAGCTTCGTCAGACTGAACTTTGCGCAGACTGTCTCCAGAATCAGGCTCACGGCCATGCTCGTTAAAAGCGTCGCGATGGACATCAGCCCCGCGTCGCCGACGCCGTCCTCCGTTTTGCCGTTGATCGCCCGCGCGATGAACGCGGCGATGATGCCGATAAAGGCGGCTGCCGCGAGCACGTCCCCGGCCTTAGAGGTTTTTTCGCTCTTCGCAACCGTCTGGCCTACCTTTTTATGGATGGTCTTGCAGAAAAACGGCAGCAGCACCAGCGCGAAGGAGGTGCCGAGCGTCATCACCCACGCGACCGCGCCGAACTGCGAGGGGTCGGTCACGGGCTGCTTGAGCGAAGCGCCGAATACCTCCAGCATCGTTTCGCTTGCGACTGTCTCATAGGCGAGGTTGCCAATCACGCTCAGGCGGATCCACGGCAGCACGATGCCCAGCGCCCCCGCGAGGGCGATCACCGTCGCGAGGATGGAGAGCGCCGGGGCGACCGTGAACAGGGCGCTCGATATCGCGGCGTTCTTCATTTTTTCTTTGGAAAGCCCCAGCTCTCTGCCGCGTTTGAAGGCTTTCACGATAAAAAAGACGGACTCCACGACCACAAATCCGATCACAAAAACCGCCAGGCCGTACATAAACCCGCTCTCTTTGAAATCCATCCGCATTCCTCCCTCGGAGCGATCCGCTATAAGATGTATTTTACCATATCGCGCTCCCGCCGTCAACAAAAAAAAACAGAGGGCGGCGCGTATTTCATTTTAAGAAAGCGCGATCCCGGTTTTCTTTTTTATCGCGCGCAGGCAAAAAAGCGGCTGCAGGGCGCCGAAAAACATTTGCTTTACGGCGGGGAATGTGATATACTGTCTGTGTTTAGCGAGAATCAGGTCTCCGTAGCCCATACGTATCAAGAAAGGACGGCGCTTCCGGCGCCGCGGGTAAAAACCAGATGCGACTGATCTCCCCTTCCATTCTCTCCTCCGATTTTTCGATCCTCGGGGAGGAGGCCGCCGCCTGCGAACGCGCGGGGGCGGATATGCTGCATATAGACGTAATGGACGGCCACTTCGTGCCGAACCTGACCCTCGGCGCGCCGATCGTCAGATCCCTCAGAAAGCGCGCGTCGCTGCCGTTTGACCTGCATCTGATGATCAGTCAGCCGCAGCGCTACATCCCCGATTTTGCCGCCGCCGGCGCCGACCTGATCACCTTTCATTATGAGAGCGAGGGCGACCCCGCCGAGACCGTGCGGCAGATCAGAGACCTCGGCAAAAAGGCAGGCGTGAGCCTGAAGCCCGGCACGGTGCCCGAATGCCTGCTGCCCCTGCTGCCGTCGCTCGATATGATCCTTGTTATGACGGTGGAGCCGGGCTTCGGCGGGCAGAAATTCCGCGCCGATATGACCGAAAAGATCCGCTTTCTGCGCGGCCGCTGCGAAGAGCAGGGACTTTCTCCCTATATTGAGGTAGACGGCGGCGTCACGCCCGAAACGCTGCCCCTCGCGGCAGAGGCGGGGGCGGACGTATTCGTGGCGGGCAGCTTCGTTTTTTCGGCGCCGGACCGCCGCGCCGCGATCGAAGCGCTGAGAAACGCTTAAAGCGTTCTGCCTCCGTGCTCCAGCAGCGCCGCCCTGAGCATCTCCGCCTCCGGAGCGAGACGCTCGGCGAACTCTTCGGCCTGCATGAGCGCCGCGGCGGAACAGTCCCCGTCCACGATCATATAGTACGCCCCGGCGTATTCAAGGAGCGAGATATCCGCCTCAGGCCCGAAAAGCGCCGAAGCGCGCCGCAGCGGCGGCAGTCCGTCGGCGCGAAACGCGGCGGGCAGGCGCGGCGAACGCACGAGTTGCCGCACGCAGGGGCGGTCGTCCCCGCGGGGCGGCAGCACCGAAACGGTGAGCAGGCAGCCCTCCCCCGCTTTTGACGCCTCATAAAGCACTTTGCCCGTCATGCGCAGAAATATGCCGCGCTTTCTGAGCTCCCCCTGCAGCCTCCACAGGGCGGCGCGCGTACGGGGGTCCGCGTAATCCATACGTTCAAAGCTCACGCCCAGATCCGCGAGCTCCTCGCCGCTCAGGGCGATCTCGACCCGGTATTCGTTTATTACGTTTATCTCCATAAGTTCCTTCGACCGTTCCTCCCGTTTTATCTGACGGCAAAGACCCGTTACCCCTATTCTATTCCGAACCTCCGCCCCGCGCAATCCTTAAAATACAGGAAAAACAAGCGCGTTTTACCTGCATACAGAAGGAGCCGTATGAAAAAACCGAAGATACGCCTCCCGCGGCGGTCTGCCGCCGGAGAAAAACCGAAAACAAAAAAACGCGGCGCGGCGCCGCCGGAGAGCGAAGACAAAACGCTTGAGGCGATCCAGAAAGCCTACGCGCTGGAGCGGCAGCAGCAAAACCGTGAAAAGCGCAAAAAAACGGAGGAGCAGGAGCTGAACCTCCTGTTCTGGCGGCGCACAAGGGCCGCGCCGAACGCGAAAGCGCCCGTCACCTCCCGTTCCCGCGCCTACTACCGCTTTTCGCGCCGCTACCGCCCGGCGGACGCCGCCGGGGTGCGAGACAACACGCTGCGCCCTAAAACCGCCTCCAGAACCGTGCTGACGGCGCTGCTTCTGCTGGGCGTGTTCTGTCTCTCCTTCGTGATGACGAAGACCGGCATGCTGATCTCCGCCGAAACGCCCGCGGCGACCGAGGCCCCCGAGCCGCCGGCGGCCGAAGAAACGCCCATGCGGTTCCTGCGCATCCCGACGGGGCTTTACGCGGCCGGGGACGCCGCTTCGATCGCAGAAGCGCTCAAGGCCAGGGGCTGCAACACGGCGGTGATCGAGATCAAGGACGAAGCCGGCAACGTGAACCTCGCGACGCCCGATTTTGCCGCCGCTTCCGAAAACGACGTGGATCCCACCCAAACGCTGGCGGCGCTGCATGAAGCGGGCTTCGACGTCTGCGCGTACATCAGCTGTTTTCTGGATCCGGCCGCCGCTGAATGGGAAACGGACATGGCCGTTCTGAAAGGGACCGACGGGGGCGGCGTATGGCTCGACGACAGCGGCGCGGGGTGGCTGAACCCCTACGCCGAACGCGCGCGCGCCTATATTTCGCAGATCGCCGCCGCCGCTGCCGAGGCGGGCTTTGACCGCATTCTGCTCGACCACGTCTGCTTTTCGCCGGACGTCGGCGCCGCGCCGGCCTATTATCCGGGCGAGAACGCCGGCGGCGCGAGAAACGCGGCGCTGACCGCCTTTGTACAGCAGGCCGTCAAAGCGGCCGGCGACGCGCCCGTGATCGTGATGACGGACTATACCGCCTTCGATCCGCTGGCCGCCGCCGATCTTCCGGCGTACGGCGGCAGCATGCTGAATACCCCCGCCGCCCTCATGGCGGTGGACGCGCGCCTGTCACGGCAGAAAAAGAACCGCACGGTCGGCACGGAGCATTTTGCCGACCCCGCCGACCTGCCCTTTGTCTTTACCCTCGCGGCGGGAGACGCGGCGGCAAAGGGGCTTGCGGAAGCGCTCGGCACCTCCGACGGGCTGATCTGCGTAGAGGACGGCGATACGCTCGACGAAACGCTGCGGGCGGCGCTGCTCACCCGCCTTACGGGATACCTGATCTGGTAACCGGGCTTTCAGTTACTTTTCAGAGACATAGCTTATCATGGCGTTACAGTAAACGCCCGATTCTAAGAGAGGAATAACGGAAATGAGAAAGATGGGTTATACGATTCTTTTTTTGGTCGTTCTGATCGCGCTGGTTTTCGCCGGCTGCGTGCGTTTCGCAAAAGATCTGCCGGGCAACACCGGCGCATCCGAGGGGCAGAGTGAGACAGACCCCGACTATTCCGCCGAAGCCAGCGAGATGGAGGCGATGCTCGCCGCCGTAACGGATGAAGCGGGCGTCACCGTATATACGCCCGAGCAGGTATCCGTGATCGTACAGCAGGAGATCGAGGCGGAATCCCAGGCAGCCGCGACCGCCGCCGGAACGCCCGCGACCACCGCGGCGCCCGTCGATACGCCCGCCGCGCAGCCCTCTGCCGCCGCCTCAACGCCGGGCACAACGGCGAAAAACGACGGTTCAGCCGCGCCCACAGCGGCCGCGCCCACCACAGCCGCGCCCGCCCCCGCGACGACCGCGGGCCAGACGCCCGTAACGCAGACGCCCGCCCCG
>CADBOC010000247.1 GCA_902796175.1 Oscillospiraceae bacterium
ACGGCGCCCATGAAAGAGGGCTTCGCGTCATCATGGACCTGGTGGTCAACCACACCTCCGACCAGCATCCCTGGTTCCTTGAGAGCAAAAAGGGGAGGGACAACCCCTACCACGATTACTACTTCTGGCGCAAGGGAAAATCCTTCGGCAGAAAGCCCAACAACTGGACGTCCACCTTCGGCGGCGACGCGTGGGAGTACGACGAGGGGCTGGACGAGTATTATCTGCATCTCTTCGCCAAGGAGCAGCCGGACCTCAACATGGATAACCCGAAGGTCCGCGAAGAGGTCAAGGATATCATGCGCTTCTGGCTCGATATGGGGGTCGACGGCTTCCGCGAGGACGTGATCACCTTCATTTCGAAGACCCCGGGGCTGCCCTCGAGCCCATACTGGTTCCCGATTGGCACCGGCATCGAGCACTATATGCACGGGCCGCACCTCGACGAGTACCTGATGGAGTTCAAGAACGACGTGCTCTCGAAGTACGACTGCATGACCGTGGGCGAAGCGCCCATGATGACCCCGAAACGCGCCTTGATGCACATCCGCGAGGGCGCAAACCAGCAGCTCAACATGATGTTCCACTTTCAGCATATGGAGGCGGACTGCATCCTGAACGTGTGGGTGCGCACGCCCTTCCGCCTGAAAAAGCTCAAGAGGGTCTATACCGACTGGCAGAAAGGGCTCTACGGCCAGGGCTGGAACGCCAACTACATCGAAAACCACGACCAGCCGCGCGTGGTCTCCCGCTACGGCAGCGAGAAGTACCGGGTGGAGAGCGCCAAGATGCTCGCCGTGATGTACATCTGCCAGAGCGGCACGCCCTTTATCTATCAGGGGCAGGAGATCGCGATGGTGAACACCTACCTCGACAACATCGAGGATTACGTGGACGTCTCCACCAAGAACGTATATAACATCGTGCGTCCGATCTTCGGCGCGAAGCGTGCGCTGAAAATGGCGCATTACGCCTCACGCGACAACGGCAGAACGCCGGTGCAGTGGAGCGCGGAAAAGAACGCCGGCTTTACCACCGCCGAAAAACCGTGGTTCTTCGTGAACCCCAATTACACCGAGATCAACGCCGCCTCGCAGGAGGACGATCCCGATTCCGTGCTGAACTTCTACCGCAGGCTCCTGAAGTTCCGTAAGGAAAACGATATCGTGATCTACGGCAGCTACAAAGAGCATTATCACGCCAGCAAGCGTATTTTCGCCTACTCGCGGTATCTGGACGGCAAAAAGATGCTCGTCGTCTGCTCCTTCTCTGAGGATAACGTGGTGTTCAAGGCCCCCGAGGGCTTCGATCTCTCAGAAGGAAGGCTCGCGATATCGAACTACAACACCTGCGGCGTGCTCAACAACGGCTTTACCCTGCGCCCCTATGAGACGCGCGTCTACCTTTGGGACTGAGGAAGTGGAGATCCGATGGCAATCAAACGGACTGAGGCTTATTTTGCCTCGAACGATACGCTGAACAGGGTGCGCGTGCTGATCTGGCAGGATACGGATCAGCCTGTCAGGGGCGTGGTGCAGATCGCCCACGGCGTCGCGGAGCACATCGGCCGGTACGACGGCTTTGCCCGGTTTTTGGCGAAGGCGGGCTTCATCGTCTGCGGCAACGACCACCTGGGGCACGGCAAAACGGCCCCCACGGTAAGCGAGCTGGGCTTTGTCGAGCCCGGGGCCGACGTCTTTATGGCGCAGGATATGCATACGCTTTCCGGTATCATGCGCCGCCGCTTCCCCGGCGCGCCCTATTACCTCTTCGGGCACTCCATGGGGAGCCTGCTGGCACGCGTATATATGGCGCAGTGCGCTTCTGAGCTTTCGGGCGCGATCCTCTGCGGCACGCTGCAGCTGCCGGATCCCGTTCTGCTGCTGGGCGACCCCGTCGGCGCGCTGATGGACCGCCTGCCGGAGCAGTTTACAATGGGCGACCTCGCGAACGCCGCCTTCGGCAGGGTGACCGCCCGCATTCTGAAGGACGACGACCCCCTCGCGTGGATCTCGAAGAACAAAGAGAACCTTGTTCGCTGGCGCGAGGATCCCCTGTGCGGCTTTTCCATCGGCAACGACCTCGCCCGCGCCCTTGTTTCGCTGGCCGTCAAGGCCGGCATGCCGGGGGCGTTCCGCCGTCTGCCCGCGGGCTTTCCGGTGATGCTGATCTCCGGCGGCAGGGATCCCGTCGGCTTCTTCGGCCGCGGGGTGATCGCGGTCGCCGACCGCCTGATGGGGGCGGATATCGTGCCCGAGGTCATCCTTTACCCCGGAGACCGGCACGAGATCCTCAACGAAGAGGACTGCGAAAAGGTATACGCCGACGTGCTGCGCTTTCTGAACGCGGCGAACGCAGGCGGCATATGCTGAACGACCGAAAAATGAATAAGCCCGACCGCGTCCGCTATCCGCTGCCGGACGCGGTAAGGGGCCTTTGCGTGCTGGGTATGGTGGTCTACCATGCCCTTTTTGATATTTCGCTCTTTACGGGTAAAACGCCGGTCCCGGCGGCGGTCATGGACGCCGTGCGCGATCTCGGGGCGAGCGTGTTCATTCTGCTCTCGGGCTTTTGCTTTCATCTGGGGCAAAGGCGGCTCAGGCGCTTTGTGCTGCTCTTTTCCGCGGGCGCGGCCGTTACCGCCGTGACCGCGCTCTTTCTGCCGGAGGAGCGCGTGCTCTTCGGCATTCTGACCTTTATGGCGGTCTCGGGCGGTCTTCTGGCGCTTTTACACCCCCTGCTGCGGCGCGCGCCGGCGGCGGCGGGGCTTGCCCTGAGCCTGATTCTCTTTCTGCTGCTGTTTCGGGTGAATTACGGCTATCTCGGGCTTTCTTCGCCCCTGCTGTATCTGCCCGCCGGACTCTACCGCGACTATGCTACGGCCCTTTTCGGCTTTCCGTTCCCGGGTTTTTTCTCAGGGGATTAC
>CADBOC010000248.1 GCA_902796175.1 Oscillospiraceae bacterium
CGAATTCGATTACGCGGGGACCGAAGCCTGCCTCGCGCTCCGGGAGGAGGGGTATGAGGTCATCCTCTGCAACTCCAACCCCGCCACCATCATGACGGATACCGCCGTCGCCGACCGCGTATACATGGAACCGCTGACCGTGGAATATCTCTCCCGCATTATCCGCAAGGAACGGCCGGACGCCCTCGTGCCGGGCCTTGGCGGGCAGACGGGGCTGAACCTCGCCGTGGCGCTGGAACGCGCCGGGGTGCTGGAGGAGTGCGGCGTGGAGCTGCTCGGCACGAACACCGAGAGCATCAACATGGCCGAGGACCGAGCCGAGTTCAAGGCGCTGTGTCAGCGCCTCGGCGAGCCGGTGCCGCCCTCCGCCATCGCAAAGAGCATGGAGGAGGGCCTTTCGGCGGCGGCCTCGATCGGTTACCCGGTGGTGCTGCGTCCTGCCTTTACCCTCGGGGGCACCGGCGGGGGCTTCGCGGACAATGAAGATGCGTGCCGGTCGATCCTCAAAACGGCGCTGGAGCTCTCGCCCGTCGGCGAAGTGCTGGTCGAAAAGAGCATCAAGGGCTTTAAGGAGATCGAATACGAGGTGATCCGTGACGCGAACGATACCGCCATCACCGTCTGCAACATGGAGAACATGGATCCCGTCGGCATTCACACCGGCGATTCCGTCGTCGTCTGTCCCAGCCAGACCCTGACGAACAAGGAATACCATATGCTGCGCGACGCCGCGCTGCGCCTGATCCGCGCCTTAAAGATCGAGGGCGGCTGCAACGTGCAGTTCGCGCTGGACCCCAACTCCTTCGATTATTACGTCATTGAGGTCAACCCCCGCGTATCGCGCTCCTCCGCCCTTGCGAGCAAGGCCAGCGGCTACCCGATCGCCGGCGTTTCCGCCAAGATCGCCGCGGGCCTCCGGCTCGATGAGATCCGCATCGCGAACACACCGGCCTCCTTTGAGCCGACCCTCGATTATGTGGTGACCAAAATGCCGCGCTTCCCCTTCGACAAATTCGCGGACGCGGATAACTCCCTCTCCACCCAGATGAAGGCCACCGGCGAAGTGATGGCGATCGGCAGAACGATCGAAGAGAGCCTTCTGAAGGCGGTACGCAGCTTAGAGCTCGGCGTGAACCACCTCTATCTCGAAAAATTCAACTCCTACGACTACGACGCGCTGATGGAATACATCAAAAACGGCGCGGACGACCGCATCTACGCCATCGCCGAGCTGCTCTGGCACGGCGGGGATCTCGGCCTTATCTGCGACGCGACGAAGATCGATATGATCTTTCTGGAAAAGATCCAGAACATCATCGATATGGAGCGCCGCGTCAAAAACGCGCCGATGGATGCTTCCGCTCTCCTGAAAGCCAAGCGCATGGGCTTTTCGGACCGCTATATCGCAAAGCTCTGGTCCTGTACGGAGGCCGGGGTTTACGCCCTGCGGGAGCAGGCGGGGATCTTCCCTGTGTACAAAATGATCGATACCTGCGCCTCGGAGTTCGACAGCTACGTGCCGTATTTCTACTCTACATATGAAGAGGAGAACGAGAGCGTTTCCACCGACAGACCCAAGATCGTGGTGCTGGGCTCCGGTCCCATACGCATCGGGCAGGGGGTGGAGTTCGATTATTCCACGGTACACGCGCTGCAGACCATCCGCAGAATGGGGTATGAGGCGATCGTCGTCAACAACAACCCTGAAACGGTCTCCACCGATTACAAGACCGCCGACAAGCTCTATTTTGAGCCGCTCTACATCGAGGACGTGATGAACGTGATCCGGCACGAAAAGCCCCTCGGCGTCATCGTGACCCTCGGCGGGCAGACCGCCATCAACCTTGCCGCGCCTCTCGCCGAGCGGGGCGTACCCATTATCGGTACGGGGGTGGAGGCGATCGACCGCGCCGAGGACCGCCGCAGCTTTGAGGCGCTGCTTGAAAGCCTTGGGATCCCGCGCCCCGAAGGGGAGGCGGTAACGGATATCGAAGCGGGCGTCAGGGCGGCGAAGCGCATCGGCTACCCGGTGCTGGTGCGCCCCTCCTTTGTGCTGGGCGGCAGGGCGATGCAGATCGTGTCGGATGAGGCGCAGCTTATCACCTATCTCACCGACGCGGTGCACATCGACGCCGATAAGCCCGTGCTGGTCGATAAGTACGTGCGCGGCCGCGAGGTGGAGGTGGACGCCGTCTGCGACGGTGAGCGCGTATTTGTTCCGGGTATCATGGAGCTGGTGGAGCGCACCGGCGTGCACTCGGGGGATTCCATCAGCGTCTATCCGCCCTTTACCCTGAGCGAAAAGGCGAAACAGACCGTGCTGGATTATACCGTGCGCCTGGGCCTTGCCATCGGCATCCGGGGCCTGTTCAACATCCAGTTCATCGCGGACCGGGAAGACAGGATCTATATCATTGAGGTCAACCCCCGCTCCTCCCGCACCGTGCCGTTTTTGTCGAAGGCGACCGGGTACTCTCTCGCCGATATCGCCACCCGCGTGATGCTCGGCGAAACGCTCGCGTCGATGGGCCTGACCGAGGTGTACCCCGAAGAGAAACGGCGCAGCTATGTGAAGGTCCCCGCGTTTTCCTTCAGCAAATTAACGGGCATGGACGCCTACCTCTCGCCGGAGATGAAATCCACCGGCGAAGCCATCGGCTACGCCGATACGCGCACCATGGCGATGTACAAGGCGCTCATCGCCTCCGGCCTCAACATGCCGGACCACGGCAGCGTGCTGGCCGTCGTCGCGCCCGAGGACGAGTCGGAGCTCACGCCCGTTTTACGGGGCTTTTACGCCCTCGGCTTTAACGTGCTGGCGGACGAACGCTTCGCCGCCGCGCTGAAGGCCGCCGGCGTCAGGACCCGCGCCGTAGACCCGGAGAATGAGGCGTATCTTACCTCCCTTATCCGCGGCGGAAAGATCTCGTATCTCATCAACACCCGCGACGTGCATTCGCCGGACGCGTTCCGGCAGGGCCGCGCCCTCAGGCAGTGCGCCATCCAGAACGGCGTTACGGTTTTCACCTCGCCCGATACGGCCAAGGCGGTCGTGAACGTGCTGCAGGCGACGAGCGTGGCGGTATCGGCGATCGATGAATAAATTGTATGCAATTTAATTGGATAACACCTTGATTTTTGCGTCTTCCGGTGGTATACTGTTAGTAAATCAGAAAAAACGGAGGAAGCCGAAATGAAGATCACCCTGAACCCCG
>CADBOC010000249.1 GCA_902796175.1 Oscillospiraceae bacterium
CGGCAGCGGTGCGGCACGTCGGGGACGACGTGCCCTACGGAGTAAGGGAGCCGCCGTGCGGCTTGGGAAACGCCCTGCGCATGGCGGTGCTCTCAAGCGCCTCGCGGAACATCTCTCCAAATCCGGAATTTGAAGATACGTTCCGCGAACGCGGCGATCTCACCGCGCCGGCTTTGCAGACGCGATCCTGTCGCTGAGCTGCGAGAGGATGATCGCGGCGAACATCACCATACATCCCGCAAGCTCAAAGCCCGTAAGTCCCTGTTTCAGCAAAACGGCGGCGGAAAGCACGCCGAACACGCTCTCCGTGCACATGAGGATCGACGCCAGCGTCGGCTCGGTGTATTTCTGCCCTACGATCTGGAACGTATACGCGAGCCCGCAGCTCAGAAATCCGGAGTAGGCGAGGGGGAAGGCAGCGGTGCGGAGGTTTTCGGCCTTCGGCGTTTCAAAGATGAACGCGAGCGCCAGCGCGATGCCGCCCGCGACAAGAAACTGGATGAGCGAGAGCGTGACGGAATCCTCGACGTTCGAATAATGCTCGATCACAAGAATGTGTACCGCGAACAGCACGGCGCAGCCGAGCGCCAGCAGATCGCCCTTGTTGATCGCGGAAAAGCCCTTGCCCGCGACGCTCAGAAGATACAGCCCCGCAACGCCCAGCGCAACGCTGATCCATACGGGCCATTTCGGGATCCGTCTGAAAAACAGGCCGAAAAGCGGCACAAAGAGCATATACAGCGCTGTGATAAAGGCGATCTTGCCGGGGGTGGTGTAATAAAAGGCGAATTGCTGTACGTTGCCCGCCGCAAAGAGCGCAAGTCCCATCATACAGCCGGGGAGCAGCAGCTTTTTCTTCTCCCGCCATTGCATTCTCTGCCGCACGGGCAGCGTCCGGTTTTTGATCAGATCCCGCCCGATCACATAGGGGATCAGGATCAAAGCGCCGAGCAATGTGCGTATCCCGTTGAAGGTCAGCGCCTCCACGCGCTCCATCCCCACGCTCTGGGCCACGAACGCCGTGCCCCAGATAAAGGCGGTGAGCAGCAGCATGAATACCCCTTTGGGGCTGGTCCTTTTTTCTGTCATTTCGATCGCCTCGCATTCAAAAAAAACCGCCCGCGCATAAAGCGCGAACGGCTTTTATTAAGCCGCCCGCGCACGAAGCGCGAACGGCTTTTATTATAGAAACGAAATATGCGTTTGTCAAGCGGTCAGCGGGAATAATGCTCGTACAGATATTCGGTATTGTTGGCGTATTTGAGCATCGCGATCACCTCGTCAAAGTGCGAGAACGCGTATTTCAGATCCGCGAACACGATCTGCAGTACCTTGATAAAGGAGATCCTCTCGGGGCCGGCGGGGGTCAGGCCCGTCTCCTCCGCGGCGGCGGAGGCTGTGTAGCGGAAGTTGACCGCTGCCGCGGCGTGATCCGAAAGATCCATTCCGTTAGATTCCTGCCTGAACCAGAGGTAGTCGTGGGTCTCGGGGGTCAGGGTGAGGGTATCGCTGCTGCGGTACAGAACGCATTCAACGGAATCCCAGCTGCCCCAGTAGCTGCCCTTGTAGGCGGAATAATCGGTAAAGCTGCCGCCGTTCACCACGTCCGTCCACGCGTCGCGCATGCCGAGCTGCTCAATGAACTTGTTGTAAAGATCCTTGCCCTCGGGCTCGCCGAAGTGGAACGCGCAGTTGAAGTCGCCGGTGATGATCACGGCGTGATCCTTGCTGTGGCTCTTAACGAAGGCCACGGTCTGGGCAAAGTTATCGTACCGCGCCTCGCGGGATTCCTGACCGCCGAACGCGTCCGCGTGCAGGTTGTAAACGTCTACGTAAACGCCCTTCTGCAGCTCCACGACCGCCATCATCACGCCCTTCTGAGAGACGATGTCGCCCTCCCAGATCGCGCCGCCCTTTTTGTTCCAGCCCTCGCGCGCCACGTTGTAGATCGGCGTTTCGGAATAGATGTTCAGACCGTCGCCGGTCACGGGGTTCGACTGCGCGTGCGTGCGGTAGGCCACGCCCCATTTTTCAGAGATCATATCGGTCTGCGAGAAATCCTCCTGCGTCGCCACGATGTTCGCGCCGTCGTTCTTCAGCGCCTCGCCGATCCAGCCCTGCTTCGCGGCCAGCGCGTTCGAGCCGGTAAGGCCCAGCCCCGCCACGTTGTAGGTCAGAAAACGGAAGCTGCCTTCGATGGCGCCGTCCTCGGCAAACGCCGGAGCGGCCATGGCAAGCAGCATCAGCGCCGCCAGCACGGCGGACGTTATGATTTTGAAACGTTTCATGGAAAGACCTCCTTGTTTGTTGTTGTATCCATTATCGCACATACGCGGGAAAAAAGCAATATGCATTCCGATCGTTTTTTTTGATCCGTTTGTCCCAGTCAGAACAGGTGTCGCGCAAAAAAACAGCCGCTTGAAAAGACGAACGCGCGCAAATCCTTCAAGATAAAAGGCTTTTTGTCGTATCGTGTCGGGTCGCCGTTTGGCAGGATCAGCAGTTGGATTCCTCTTTGCCGACGCCGAAGAGACGCAGGATCTTTTGGATCAGGTTCCGCAGCCAGTCGAGGAAGCTGACGCGC
>CADBOC010000250.1 GCA_902796175.1 Oscillospiraceae bacterium
CAGGCGGCGCTCGACTGCATCCGCCGCCACTTTCCCGCAGCGTTTACGGCCCCGGCGGAAAAGACCGAAGACGCGTCGCTGCCCGAACGCCTTTCGCGGGCAAAGGCGGAGCCCGAACCGCCGGTCTCACCCGCCTCTCCCCTGCAGCGGCGGCTGGAGGGAAAGACGGTCCGCTTCCGCCGCAAGGTATTTCTGAACCTGATCGGTTTTCCGCTGAGCGTGCTGCCGCTCGCCGTCACCTTTATGACGACGGATAAGGCCGGCAACATCGATAACGTCCGCTTTACCTTCGACGAGACCTTTCTCAGAATGCAGTGGACCGAGGGGGATGAGACCAACACGGTGACCTGCGGCACGAACGGGCGCTACTGCTACGGCAAGATCCGTCTCGGCGGCGTCATCTACAAAGTATGCTGCCACGCCGTATGGCAGGCGGACGACCGCCTGACGGTATACGTGCGCCCCATCGAAACGGTGGGAAGCCGCTCGCTTGCCTTCCGCTTTTTACCCGATAACCGGGTCCGCATGAAGCCCGCCTCCACGCCGACGGTCAAAGAGATCGTGCCCTACCTGCAGGTCTGTTTCAACGACACGAATCACTTCGTTCCCCTGCAGAAGGCCGCCGGCGCCGTGATGCGCCTCTTTCCGGCCATCGTGGAACCGACGCACTGCGGAAGAATCGTGAAGGAATAAACGCGCCGGAAAGCGCGGAGAGTGGCGTTTTTTGAGTGTGGAGAGTGGAGAGTGGAGTTTTTTTGCTCTCCGCTCTTTTTTCGCTCTCCGCTCTTTCTGACGGCTCGACGCCTTACGGCGACGCCGGGGCGAGCAGGCGCGCCAGGTACTGCCCGGTGTAGCTTTGGGGGTTGGAGGCGACCTCCTCCGGGGTGCCGACGGCCACGATCTCGCCGCCGCGGTCGCCGCCCTCGGGGCCGAGGTCGATGATATGATCGGCGCACTTGATCACATCCAGATTGTGCTCGATCACGACCACGGTATTGCCGGCCTCCACCAGCGCCTGCAGCACGTCGATCAGCTTATGCACGTCAGCCGTGTGCAGGCCCGTGGTCGGTTCGTCCAGAATATAGAGCGTTCTGCCGCCTGAGGTGCGCGAGAGCTCGGTCGCGAGCTTTACGCGCTGCGCCTCGCCCCCCGAAAGCTGGGTGGAGGGCTGCCCGATGCTGATGTAGCCGAGGCCCACGTCAAAGAGCGTCTGCAGCTTGCGGCGGATGGCGGGCTGGTTCTCAAAAAAGCGCAGGCCCTCCTCCACCGTCATATTCAGCACGTCGCTGATGCTTTTGCCCTTGTATTTCACCTCGAGCGTCTCGCGGTTGTAGCGCGCCCCGCGGCAGACCTCGCAGGGCACGTATACGTCCGCCAGAAAATGCATCTCGATTTTTACGATGCCGTCGCCCTGACACGCCTCGCACCGGCCGCCGGAGACGTTGAACGAGAACCGCCCCATGGAGTAGCCGCGTTTCTTCGCGTCCGCCGTCTGCGCGAACAGCTTGCGGATATCGGTGAACACGCCCGTATAGGTGGCGGGGTTCGAGCGCGGCGACCGCCCGATGGGCGACTGATCGATGTCGATCACCTTTTCCAGATATTCGATCCCCGCAAAGCCGCTGTGCTTTCCGGGGAATTTTTTTGCCCCGTTGAGCTCCGCCGCCAGCTTTTTATAGACGATCTCGTTCACAAGCGAGGATTTGCCGGACCCCGATACGCCCGTAACGGCGACAAAGCAGCCGAGCGGGAACGACACGTCGATGTTTTTCAAGTTGTTCTGCGCCGCCCCCAGCACCGTCAGCGCATGGCCGTTTCCGTGCCGGCGCGTTTGGGGAGCCTCGATCTTCTTCTTACCCGTCAGGTACTGGCCGGTGACCGAGCGTTTGCATTTTTCGATATCGGCGAGCTTACCGGCCGCCACGATCTCGCCGCCGTGCACGCCCGCCCCGGGGCCGATATCCACAATGTAATCCGCCGCGCGGATCGTATCCTCATCGTGCTCCACCACGATCAGCGTGTTGCCGATGTCGCGCAGGTTTTTGAGCGTGGCGATCAGCTTGTCGTTGTCGCGCTGGTGCAGGCCGATGCTCGGTTCATCCAAAACGTAAAGCACGCCCGTGAGCGCGGAGCCGATCTGCGTCGCGAGGCGGATGCGCTGGCTCTCGCCGCCCGAAAGGGTGCCGGAGGCGCGCGAGAGCGTCAGATAGTCGAGCCCCACGCGCGAGAGAAAGGTCAGCCTCGCCCGTATCTCCTTAATGATGCTCTCCGCAATAAAGGAATCGCGTTCGTTCAGGCGCAGCGTATCGAGAAAGAGAAGGGCGTTCGAGATACTCAGTTCCGTAAACTGAGCGATGTTCGTATCGCCCACCGTAACGGCGAGGGTCTCGGGCTTCAGACGCCGGCCGTTACACGCCGGGCAGACGTGGTCCGTCATGAACAGCTCGATCTCCCACCGCGCCCACTCGCTGTTCGATTCGCGGTAGCGCCGCTCCAGATTCGGCACGATCCCCTCAAAGGGCGCCTCGTACCGCGAGGAGCCGGTCGGGAGCTTTCTTGTGAGCTTCAGCTTTTCCTCCCCCGTGCCGTAGAGGATGGCGTCGATCCCTTCTTTCGGGATCTCGCGCACCGGGGTATCGAGGGTAAAGCCGTAGCGCTTCGCGATGCCCTCCATATACATTCTGGCGATACTGCCGAATTTTTCGCTGCTCCAGCCGCAGCCGTGCACCGCCCCCTGATTGATGCTTTTGTCAGGCTCCGGCAGAATGAGCTCCGGCGCTACCTTTTTATATACGCCGAGCCCCGCGCACTGCGGGCAGGCGCCGAAGGGATTGTTGAAGGAAAACATACGGGGACCCAACTCCCCGAAATGCACGTCGTGGTCGGGACAGGCGAACTTTTCAGAAAACAGGGTCTCTTCCCCGCCGGGCACGCTCATCAGAGCCAGACCGTCGGCAAGCTTCAGCGCCGTCTCGAGAGAATCGGTCACGCGGCCGCGAATCCCCTCCTTCATCACAAGGCGGTCCACCACCACCTCGATAACGTGCTTGTTGTTTTTGACAAGCCTGATCTCTTCAGACAGATCCCGCATTTCGCCGTCGATCCTGGCGCGGACAAAGCCGCTTTTGCGGGCGTCCTCCAGAATTTTAACGTGTTCACCCTTGCGCGCGCGCACCACCGGCGCCAAAATCATAAAGCGCGTACCCTCCGGCAGCTCCATGACGCGGTCCGCCATCTGGTCTACAGACTGGCCGCGGATCTCTCTGCCGCAGACCGGGCAGTGCGGTATGCCGACGCGGGCGTAGAGCAGACGCAGATAATCGTAGATCTCCGTCACTGTGCCCACGGTGGAACGCGGATTCTTTGACGTTGTCTTCTGGTCAATGGAGATCGCGGGCGAAAGGCCCTCGATCAGCTCCACGTTCGGCTTTTCCATCTGCCCCAGGAACTGGCGGGCGTAGGAGGAGAGCGATTCCACGTACCGCCGCTGCCCCTCCGCGTAGATGGTATCGAACGCGAGGGTGGATTTGCCGGAGCCGGAAAGCCCCGTGAACACGATCATCTTATCCCGCGGCAGACGCAGGGAGACGTTTTTCAGGTTGTGCTCCTTCGCCCCCTCGATGCGGATGTATTTCTGAGCCATGGTCAGGCTTCTCCTTTCAGCTTCGCGATCTTATCGCGTATATAGGCGGCGTTCTCGAAATCGAGGATCTTTGCCGCGGCCTTCATCTCTCTGGTGAGCCGCGCGATCAGATCCTCGCGCTCCTTTTTCGAGAGCTTGCGCCCGTCCATGCGCGCGGCCTTGTGCGTATTCGATATCTCGATGATCTCGCGCACATCTTTTATAACGGTCTGCGGCACGATGCCGTGCGCCGCGTTGTACGCCTGCTGTTTTTCGCGGCGGCGGTAGGTCTCGGCGATCGTGCGCTCCATCGAGGGCGTTACCTCGTCCGCGTACATGATCACCTTGCCCTCGGCGTTTCTGGCCGCCCGGCCCACGGTCTGTATGAGGGAGGTCTCGCTGCGCAGAAAGCCCTCCTTATCCGCGTCCAGGATGATCACAAGCGACACCTCGGGCAGGTCGAGCCCCTCGCCCAGCAGGTTGATGCCGACCAGCACGTCGAACTCGCCGAGACGCAGGTCGCGGATGATCTCCATGCGCTCCATGGTATCGATATCGTGGTGCATATACCGCACTTTGATATCAAAATCCCGCAGGTACTCGGTGAGATTTTCCGCCATTTTTTTGGTGAGCGTCGTGACGAGCACACGCTGTTTTTTCTCCATGCGCAGGCGGATCTCGCCGATCAGGTCGTCGATCTGGCCCTCCACGGGGCGCACCTCGATCTCGGGATCCAAAAGCCCTGTCGGGCGGATGATCTGCTCCACAGTGCGAACGCTCAGCTCCCTTTCAAGGGGCCCGGGCGTCGCGCTCACAAAGATCTTCTGCCCCGTTCGGGCGTAGAACTCCTCGAAGGTGAGCGGGCGGTTGTCGAAGGCCGAGGGCAGGCGGAAGCCGAACTCCACCAGATTTTCCTTGCGCGAGCGGTCGCCGCCGTACATGCCGCGCACCTGCGGCAGCGTTACGTGCGATTCATCCACAAAGAGCAGGTAATCCTCCGGAAAGAAGTCGAGCAGCGTGAACGGCGCGCTGCCGGGGGCGCGCCCCGCCATCACGCGGGAATAGTTTTCAACGCCCTTGCAGAAGCCGGTCTCGAGCAGCATCTCCATGTCGTATTCCGTGCGCTGGCGGATGCGCTGCGCTTCGATCAGCTTGCCGCGCTCGGTGAACCATTTCTCGCGCTCCTCCATCTCGGCGAAGATCTCCTTCACCGCCGCGTCGAGCTTTTCGGGCTCTATGACGTAGTGAGACGCGGGGTAGATCGCCACATGCGAGAGCGCCGCGCGCGTTTCGCCGCTTACGGGATTGAATTCCGAGATGCGGTCGATCTCATCCCCAAAGAACTCGACGCGCACGGCGTGATCGCCCGAATACACGGGGAAGATATCCACAACGTCCCCCTTTACGCGGAATTTGTTCCGCGTAAAGTCGATATCGTTGCGTTCGTACTGGATCTCCACCAGGCGTTCAAGCAGGCGGTCGCGCTCCATCTCCATGCCGGGGCGCAGCGAGATCACCATGCTTTTGTAATCGATGGGGCTGCCGAGCGAGTAGATACACGATACGCTCGCTACGATGATCACGTCGCGCCGCTCCGACAGCGCCGAGGTAGCGGAATGGCGCAGCCGGTCTATCTCTTCGTTGATGGCGCTGTCTTTTTCGATATAGGTATCCGTTGAGGCGATGTACGCCTCCGGCTGGTAGTAATCGTAGTAGGAAACAAAGTATTCCACCGCGTTATGCGGAAAAAAAGCCCGGAATTCCGTACAGAGCTGAGACGCCAGCGTTTTGTTGTGCGCCAGCACCAGCGTGGGGCGGTTCATCCGCGCGATCACGTTCGCCATGGTAAAGGTTTTGCCGGAGCCGGTCGCGCCGAGCAGCGTCTGCTCTGTGTACCCCTTGTTCAGCCCGTCCGTCAAAGCGTCGATCGCCTCCGGCTGGTCGCCGGTCGGCTGAAAGGGGGAAACAAGCTCAAAATGGTCCATTTGCCGTCCTCCGAAACAATCGAATATTTGTTCGATTCAGTATAGCACATTTTTCGTCCGGTGAAAAGCGAAAAAAAGATTTTTTTCAAAAAAAAGCGGGATATATCCGTCATAAAAAAAATGCATCGGTTTATCCGTTTACAATTTGCGGAAAAGATGATACAATAAGGCCCGTCCGAAATACGGCACGCGCGGGCGGCCGCGCAAAGGAGAGGATCTGTTTGCAAAAAGAAAAGCCTGCCGGCAGAGGCAGGATCTATCTGCAGGGCGTACGGGACGGCGTACCGATCGCGCTCGGCTACTTCGCCGTCGCCTTCTCGCTCGGCATCATCGCGAAAAAAGCGGGCGTTACGCCCTTTCAGGGATTTCTCACAAGCTTTCTGTGCAACGCCTCCGCCGGGGAATACGCGGGCTTTACACTGATCGGCGCGGGCGCGACCTACCTCGAGACGGCGCTCACAACGCTTGTGACGAACGCGCGGTATTTTCTGATGAGCTGCGCCGAAAGCCAGCGGCTGCACCCGAAGCTTGCTCTGGGGCACCGCCTGCTGATCGGCTTTGATCTGACGGATGAGATCTTCGGCATCTCCATCGCGCAGAAGGGCTATATCGACCCGTTTTACCCCTACGGCGCCATGACGGTGGCGATACCGGGATGGGCGCTCGGCACCATGTTCGGCATCATAGCCGGCAACATTCTGCCGGTCAGGGCCGTAAACGCGCTGGGCGTGGCGCTCTACGGCATGTTTTTCGCGATCATCATTCCCCCGGCCCGCAAGCAGAAGTTTTTGGCGGGGCTCATCTGCGTCAGCTTTCTGCTGAGCTGGCTGTTTTCCGTTCTGCCGGCGCTCTCCGGCATACCGGAGGGCACGCGCACCATCGTGCTGACCGTTGTGCTTTCCGCCGCCGCGGCGCTCGTATGCCCGCGTCCGGCGGAGGATAAAACGGAGGAGACCGCATGAAACACAACGTATACGTATACATCGCCGTGATGGCGGCGGTCTCGTTCCTGATCCGCGTGCTGCCGCTCACCCTGATCCGAAAAAAAATAGAAAACCGTTTCCTGAACTCGTTCCTGTACTACGTCCCCTACGTCACCCTATCGGTGATGACCTTCCCCGCCATTCTGCACGCGACCGGCTCCGTCTGGTCCGGCGCCGCGGCCTTCGCGGCGGGCATTCTCGCAGCGTGGTTCGGCTTTGATCTGTTCAAGACCGCCGTCACCTGCTGCGCCGTGGTCGCCGTGCTGGAGCTGATCCTTCTCTGATGCTCAGATACCCCCTTACCCCCTGCCGCAAAAACGGCGGTCCGGTCAAACAAAACCGGGAGAGCTTCGTGCTCCCCCGGTTTTGTTTGTTCTGTTTTTCTTACGCGTTCGCGTTCGCGTTCGCGCTGCTGACGTACAGTCTTTCGATCTTCTTAACGGTCTCTTTGGTGGCAAACGCTTCAATGCCCGTGTTGGGAGTCAGCGTACCGCTGCTTTCGGCCTCTACGGCGTCGGTGAATTCCTGCGTTTTCTCCGTGGCAAGGGAGGTGCGGATGTCGC
>CADBOC010000251.1 GCA_902796175.1 Oscillospiraceae bacterium
ACGGCTCCCGCCTCCGGTGAAGGAAGCGGGCGCCGTTTTCTTGTGACGCCGCGATCAATACAATTCGCTGAGAATGCCGCGCAGCAGCGCCGCCGCGTGGCGGATATCCTCCATCCGGGTGGCGCCGGCCTCGCGTTCAATGGTCAGGAAGCCGTCGTACCCCACGGCCTTCAGCGTGCCGATATACTCCCGGAAGGGCACGCCGCCGTCTCCCAGACGGTATTCTGTATAGGAGCCGTCCGGGTTCATCTGCCCGTCCTTTGCGTGGGTGTGGACGATGTAATCCTTCAGCACGCGCACCGATTTTACGGGGTTCTCGCCGGCGCACATAAAGAGGTTCGCGGGGTCCAGATTCACCTTCGCGCTGTGGGTGTCGGCCTTCGCGAGCATGTTACGCAGCGGCTCGGCGGGCTCGGGGCCCGTCTCGGTCGCGAACACCACGCCGATGGAGTCGCCGTATTTGCCGAGGCGCTCGATGGTGTTCACCATGTTGGCGTATTCCTCGCAGTTCTCGTCGTCCGGCACGCGGCCGATGTGGGTGGTGACGATGTGGGTGTCAAAGTCAAGCGCAAGGTCCATCATGCGCATGGTGCGCTCGATGCCCGCCTCGTTCGTGCCGCGCTCGTTGAAGTGCAGGCCGAAATCGGCGCACAGGGCCGAGAAGACGAGACCGTTGTCTTTTACGTATTTGAGGATCGCCCTGCGGTCGTCCGCGGTCAGATTTTCGGGGGCCAGCTCGCCGTGGGTCACGTAGGGCTGCAGGCCCTGTACGCCCATATCTCTCGCTAAGATCACAGCCTCTTTGAAGGGTACCTGAAAGGAATCCGGGATCACGCCGATCTTCATCATAATTGTTTACCTCTTTTCTTTCTTTTATCGGTTCAGAATGTGCCGCTCATATCCGTTTCGACATGCGCCGAAACGTGCTTTTTATACCGGGAGCCCGCGATCTTTTTCTGCAGCATCTCCCAGTAAAGGTCCTCGTCGATGGGCAGGGTTACGGGCTGATCAAGCCAGGAGGAGAGGAAGGCCGCGTTCGAGATCGTAAGGCCGTTTATGCCCTCTTTGCCCTCGGCGACCAGCGGCTCGCCGCGCAGGATGTGCGCCGCAAAGGCGTTCATCACCCCCGCATGCTGCTCATTTCTGCCGTCGTGGCTTACCTGCGTCCACTTGCCCTCGAGCTTCTGAAAGCCTTTGTCGCTCTCTTTGATGAACTGACTGACGGGCATGTTCAGCTCATACATCCAGATCTCAAACTGGTTGAGCTTGCGGTTGTATTCGCATAGGATCTGCGCCCGGTCCAGCGTGATCTCGAGCCGGTTGTCGCCGGGGCAGTCGCCGGTGGTGGTGATAAAGGTGCCGGTCGCGCCGTTGGCGTATTCCGCGTAGACGGTCACGTCGTCCTCCACCTCCACGTCGTGCCACAGGCCCTCCTTGCATACGGCGCGGATCTTCACGGGCATGCCGCAGATCCACTGCCACAGGTCGAGCTGGTGGGGGCACTGGTTGAGCATTACGCCGCCGCCTTCGCCGGCCCAGGTCGCCCGCCACGCGCCGGAATCGTAGTAGGACTGGGTGCGGAACCAGTCGGTGATGATCCAGCTCACGCGCCGTATTTCACCGTATTCGCCGCTCTGCACAAGCTCGCGCACCTTGCGGTATACGCTGTTCGTGCGCTGGTTGAACATAATGGCGTAGGTCTTGTCGCTTTTTTCGGCGACCTCGATGAGCTCCCGCACCTGCCTGGTGTAAACGCCGGCGGGCTTTTCGCTCATCACGTGAAGGCCTGCCTTAAGCGCCTCAATGGCGATGGGCGGGTGAAAGTAGTGGGGGGTGGCGACGATCACCGCGTCGACCGTACCGGAGTGTATCAGGTCGGTCGCCGTGTCAAAGCAGGCGATCCCCGGTATCATTTCCTTTGCGGCCTCAAGGCGCGCCGGGTCGATATCCGCCGCGGCGGTGATCTCGATCTCGGGCATCCTGCCCTTCAGCCAGTTCTGAATGTGGCCGGTGCCCATGTTGCCGACGCCGATCACGCCGACGCGTACTTTATCGGACATATATCAAATCCTCCTTTTTTTCGTCTTTCATCTTTCGTCTTTCATAACTTTTACTTTTTACGGTTCTGCTTCCAGTACCCGTACACCTCCGCCGGGATCTCGGGGTTGCCCTTTGAGTAGCTCGGCAGGATCTCGTTTTCGGGATCCTTGGGGTCGGTGCAGCGGCGGTCGTTCCGCCAGCGCTCGCGCTCGGCCTTGTCGCGCAGGTCCGGGATCTCCATGGGCTTTCCGCCCTCGAGCGCCGAAAAATAGGCGAACATGCCGGGCAGGAACATATCGAGCGCCTCGTACACGTCGATGATCTCGGCGTTTTTGTTGCCGCGCAGCGCCTCCACCATGTTGTACATCACGTAGTAGTCGCTGCCGCCGTGGCCGGATTCATCCGCCTTTTTGGTGAGGCCGTCCTCTGTGGAGATCTCGCCGTTCTTGCCGTCGTTCGCGCCTTCGGCGCTGTCCAGATTGCCGTAAAGGGTGCCGACGCCCCCGCCGGTGATCTCCCTTGCGCTTTCGAGCGTGCCGAGGGAGCCGTATACCGAATACCAGATGGAGGATTTGGACGGCCCTACGCCGTGTATGCTTTTGAGCACCGCGCCGTTTTCGAGCGTGACCAGCTCCGCGCCGATGGGGCCGGCCTTCGCACCCATGCGGGCCATGCGCTTGTCAAAGGGGACCTCAAAGCCCGAAACGCGCACGGGGCGCATGCCTGTGATGTGTACCAGCGGCCCCAGAGAGTGCGTGCAGTAATAAAACGCGCTCATGGTGTTGCGCCAGTGGGTCGGGTCGCCGCCGGTGATGTCGCCCCAGATCGGCTCGCAGTTGTGCATGTACTCGCCCTCGCCGTACTCAAAATCGCCGAGCTTGCCCTCGCGGTAGAGCTGCCGCATCTTGCGGGGGGCGGGCATATAGGCGTAGTTTTCTGCGTAGGCGTAGATTTTGCCGGTGCGCTCCACCGCCTCGATCAGCTCCACCGCTTCATGCATCGTCTGCACGGGCAGCACTTCGCTCAGCACGTTCTTGCCGGCCTCCATGCAGCGGATGGCGTAGGGGGCGTGCTCGTTGGCGAAGTTTGCCAGCACCACGCAGTCCATGTCGTGCTTCAGAAATTCGTCGAAATCCGTATAGAGAGCCACGTTCTGGTCCTGCCCGAATTCGCGTTTTACCGCCTCAAGCCGTTCGGGGACGGCGTCGCACACCGCCACCAGCTCGGCGGTGCCGGCGGCCCTGCAAAAGCGCATCATCGTGCGCCCGCGCCCCGCGCCGAACACGCCGATCTTTACCTTTTCGGCGAGGCCCCTGCGGCGGATCGTCTTGTAAAACGATCCGTCCTCGTAATACATCGGCAGCTCGTCGATGCCGAAATCCTCCATCACCGCCTGCCAGCGGTCCTCCATATCCACGTCGTACTGCACGGGGCGGAAGCCCGCGGCAAGATAGGATTTGATGGCGGCGGGCCGGCCCTCGCCGGTCGTGAGGGATACAAAGCGCACGCCGCGCGCCTTCAGGGTCGTGAGCACGATGTAGCTCAGATATTTCGCAAGGCCCTTGCCGCGGTAGTCGCTTCTGATCGCCACCTGATGCATGTCGCCGATATTCGTCGCCTTGTGTACGAAGGCGGTTGCGGTACCGATGTGTTCGCCGTTGTGATCGAGGAACTGGATGTCCTCGGCGGGGTCAATGTCCTTGAAATCGATTATCTCCTGCCCGTAGCCGACGCCGTCGCTGCGCCCGTCGATCAGCGCCCCGCCGCGTAAGCATTCGCACCAGGCGTGGATATCCTTCGCCGGGTCGAAGTGTGAGAAGGAATACCCCTCGGGGAGCGTTACCTCCTCGATCGGCGTATCGGGAAACCAGTACATTTTTAATTGAGCCATAGCTTGACCTCCTGTTTCAGTCAGAAGTGAGAAATCAGCAATGAGAAATGTCGGAAAACGCTCCGCGTTTTGATTTTTGTAAATCCGGGTACGGGCGGAGCCCGTCATTCACTTCTCGCTTCTCACTTCTCATTTCTCATTTTTCACGAACCATGCGTTCCCGCATGATCCTGTACGTTTCTGCGGGGATCTCCGGCATGCCTGCGGCGCAGCTCGGCAGAACCTCATAGTTTTCCGCCTTGGGATCGGAGCAGCGGGTGTCATGCCGCCACGCTTCTCTCGTCGCCTTGTCTCTGAGATCCGGGATCTCCATCGGCTGTCCGCCCTCGAGCGCCGAGAACCACGCGAAGAGGCCGGGCAGGAACATATCGAGGGCTTCGTACACACCGATCACGTCCGCGTTTTTGTTGCCGCGCAGGGCCTCGATCACATGATAGAGCGTGTAGTAGTCCGCGCCGCCGTGGTCGCCCTCTTTGGCAAGGTCCGTCAGCGCGTCGTCGGTGTCGATCGCGGTGAAGACGCGGGCGTTGTCGCCCTCGTTTTTGTCGAGCTCGCCGTAGAGCGTCGCCACATCCCCGGCGTTCGCGGGCTCGCGGGCGCTCTCCAGCACCCCCTTCGTGCCGTTGATCATATACCAGAGCGAATGGTTCGATACGCCCACGCCGTGGGTGCTTTTGACGAGCGCCCCGTTTTCCATCGTCACGATCTCGATCCCGTACGCGCCGGCCTTCGCGCCCATACGGCGCATGCGGTCGTTGAAGGGCGCTTCGAAGCCCGTCACCTTCACGGGACGAAGCTCCGTGATATGGACGATCGGCCCCAGAGAGTGGGTGCAGTAATAAAACGCGCTCATCACGTTGCGCCAGTGGTCCGGCTCGCCGAAGGTGCAGTTGTGCCAGATGGATTCGCAGTTGTGCATGTATTCGCCTTCGCCGTATTCGAAGGCGCCGAGCTCGCCCCTGCGGTACATCTCGCGCATTTTTTTTGGCGCGGGCATGTAGCAGCAGTTCTCACCGTAGAAATACCGCTTGCCGCTCGCTTCCACGGCTTCGATCAGGCTTACGGCCTCCGCCATGTTCTGCACGGGCAGCAGCTCGCTGAACACGTTTTTGCCCGCCTTCAGCGCCTTTACGGCGAAGGGCGCGTGCTCGTTGGCGTAGTTCGCCAGCACCACGCAGTCCATGTCGTGGGTCAG
>CADBOC010000252.1 GCA_902796175.1 Oscillospiraceae bacterium
ATCTACATCGCCGGCTATTCCACAGGCGGCTCCATGGTCTGGGATATGATCACGCGCTACCCCGACTTTTTCGCGGCGGCGATGCCGCTCGCGGCGATCTTTCAGCCGACCGCCGCGTCGCAGCTCGCCCGTCTGAAAGGCATGTCGCTGTGGCTCTTTACGAGCGACCGCGACCCGTATCTGATCAACGAAACGGCCGACGTGCGTCCCACCTTCGATTACGTCGCGGGTCTTGCCGCCGATAAAAGCCGCCTTCGCATGACCTCGTTCTCCGAAGCGTTTTTCGCCGACGGAACAAAAAAGACCGAATTCTTAAACGGCGCAGAAACGGTCTCTTCCGACGCGGAGCACTATATCTGGGAGGCCGTGACCTACGATCTGTTCATGGCGGACGGCGTCACCCCCTACGTTTCGGCAAAGACGGTGGACGGCGCCGGGCGGGAGCTGCGCCTGACGACCCCCGGCGAGGGCGTCATCAGCTGGCTTTCACGGCAATCCCGCGCAAACGGGCAGACGGACGCGTCTCTGAGCTTTCTGCAGCGCGTCGTGCTGCTGTTCAACCGCTTTTTCGCGATGCTGCGCGAGTTCTTCGGCGGCAGACTGAAATAAGCGCATGAAACGGCCGTTCTTTCTCGCGGGGCTTGTCATGTTCGTCACGGGTCTGATCTGTCTTTCGGGCGGATTTCCCGCGGCGCAGATCGCGTTCGTTCTGCTGTTCGGAACGGACGTGGTCTTTTGTTTTCTGAGAAAGAAGAAGCCGGTCCCGTATCTGATCGTCATATCGGCGGCGTTCACCCTGGCGGCGCTCTCTTTTTACGGCGCGTACGCGCTCAGGGTCGAACCCGCCGAAACGCTCTGCGGCACAAGAGCCGTGAGCGTGACCGGGACCCTGACGGCGTCTCCGGTCGAAACGGATTCCGGCTTTCGCATGACGCTCAGGCGCTGCAAAGTGAACGGCTTCGACGTAAAGGTCCCTGTGGATATCCTGACGGACGAGGCCCCGGACGCGGGCCCGGGAGACGAAGCGGAATTCGGTTCCGTGCGCTTTCATAAAGCGCCGTCAAAAAGCATTTATTATTATCACACGCTCTCAAGCAGATCTCTTCTGACGGGAGACGCGGCGCAGTGCGTACGGGTCGGCAAACGGCAGTCTTTTTCCCTCGGCGCCGCGGTCGTAAACCTGCGGGAAAGCGCTCAGAAGGAGCTCAGGGCGCATATGACGCCGCAAAACGCGCCGATCGCCGAAGCGCTGCTGCTGGGCAGCCGGGAGCAGACGGGCGATGATCTGCAGACCGCGCTCAGGACCGCCGGCGCTTCGCATATCTTCGCCGTTTCGGGCATGCACCTGACGCTGTGGACGGGCGTTCTCTTTGCGCTGCTGCGGAAAAGAGCGCTGGCAAAACGGTGGGCAAACGCCGGCGCGGCCGCGTTTGTCGTGTTCTATATGGCTTTGACGGGCTTTTCTCCCTCCGTCGTACGCGCCGCGATCATGCTGATCACGGTTTTTTGCGGACGGATGCTGCGCAAACGCGCGGACGCGCTCGACTCGCTCGGGCTCGCGGCCGTGCTGCAGCTGACCTTCTCTCCGTTTCTCGCGGGGAACATCTCGTTTCTTCTGTCGTTTTTCGCCGTGGCGGCGATCCTGCTCGTTTTTCCGCTCTTCGAGCGAAAGCCCCGGGGGGCCCGCGACGCCGCCGCCAGGCTCAAAAAAAGCGGCGCCGCGCTGCTCAACGCCGTACTGCTCTCCGGTTCGGTGCTGCTGTTCACCGTACCGGTCAGCGCCGTGTTCTTCGGCACGGTATCGCTGGCCTCTCCCGTATCGTCTGTGCTGTGCGCGCTGCCGGCGGAAGGGGTGATGCTCAGTTCGGCGGCGGGGCTGCTGACCTCCCCGCTGCGCCCTCTCTCGAAGGCGTGCTTTTTTCTGTGCGAAAAGAGCGCGAACGCGCTGCTGTGGGCGGTAAACGCCGCGGCGTCGGCGGATTTTCTCTATGTTACGGTAAACGCGCCGTACGTCGCCGTGTGGTACGCGCTGGTTGCAGCGGGCGCGGCGGTATTCTTCTTTGTGAAAAGGCTGCGCCGGTGGCTGGCGCCGTTTCTGCTCGGCATGACCGGCGTCGTGCTGCTCATCGGCGGGGCCGGACGCCTGTCGCAGACGCACAGCGTGCGGCTGCTGCTGCCCGATAACGGAAACTGCACGGCGCTGTGTCTGCAGTTCGAGGGCGCCGGCGCGTATATGATCGGGACGGGCGAAACAAAAACGCAGACGCGCGCCGCCGTTCAGGCCTTTACCGACGCCGGGATCGCAAAGGCGGACGGCCTCATCGTGCCCGACGCCCGACCGCAGGAATGCGGGCAGCTCCCCCTGATCGCCTCGCAGTACCGTTTTACGCAGGTCTTCACCGCCGAAGCCGCCAAAAAGTTCTTTCCCGCCGTAAAGCAGTACCTGAACGCCTCGGATTTCACGCTGGGGCTGCCGGAGGGATACGTCTATACGAACTACGGAAACGCGCGGGCGGCGGTGCTTGCGGGCGCGAGCAAAACGGTCTTTTTCTTTTCGCCGTCCGCCGATCCCGCCGCCTCGCCCGAGCTCTCGGACGGCGACGCGCTGATCTGCCGGGGCGGCGTTCCCGCCGGCATCGACCCCGCGCGGTTCGATCGGATCTTCGTTTTGTCCGACAAATCCGCCAAAGCGCTCGGGCTTCCCCCGAACGCCGTTACGACGGGCGATGAAGGGACGCTGACGGTCCCCCTTAAATCAGCAAAAACACAAAAAACGCTTGTAACCGACCCTTCCGTATGATATACTGGACATAACTCAAAAAAGAAAGGCAAACAGTGCTCATGGACTTAGAGATCAAACGGGAGGCGAGGACCATACTCGCAAACCCGGACAGCAGATTCTCCTATTTCGCGTGGCCGACGGTCGCTCGTATGCCGGACGGCAGCCTTGCCGTCGTATGCTCCGGCTACCGCTGCGGCCACATCTGTCCCTTCGGCAAAGCGGTGCTCTCGGTCAGCGAAGACGGCGGCGAGACCTGGTCGGGCCCCGCGCCCGTGATCGACACGCCACTGGACGACCGCGACGCCGGCATAACCGCGTTCGGAGACAACGGCGTGATCGTCACCTCCTTCAACAATTCCCGCGCGGCGCAACGAAACTGGAATCCCGTACGGGAGGATCTCCCGCCTGAGATCAACCGCCGCAACGCGTTCTATCTCGCTTACGTCGACACGGTAACGGATGAAGAGGAGGAAAGGTACCTCGGCGCAACGTTCCGCCTGAGCAAAGACGGCGGAAAGACCTTCGGCCCCGTTCTGAAGAGCCCCGTCACCTCGCCCCACGGGCCGACCGAAACGGCGGACGGCAGGCTGATCTGGGTCGGCAGACGCTTTTCCGCCGACGACGCATTCCCGGAGGGAGAGCCAACGATCGCCGCCTATGAAGTATCGGCGGCAGGCGAAATGACGTATCTCGGCGAGGTGCCGGCGGTCGTCAGAAACGGCGCGCAGGCAGACGCGTGCGAACCGCACGCGATCGAGCTCGAGGACGGGAGCCTGCTGTGCCACTTCCGCGTCGAGGGGAACGGCCTTTTTACCCTGTACCAGACCGTTTCGGCAGACGGCGGCAGAACATGGAGCGAACCCGAACAGCTGCTGGCGGACGACGGCGGCGCGCCGGCGCACCTGCTTGAGCACTCCTCCGGCGCGCTGATCAGCGCCTACGGCTTCCGCAGGGGCCCGGATTACGGGATCCGCGTGATGGTCAGCCGCGATCTCGGCCGCACCTGGGATAAAGACGGGATCCTCTGGGAGACGCGGGTCTCCTCCGACCTCGGCTACCCCGCGACCGTCGAGCTGGACGACGGCACGCTGCTCACCGTTTTCTACGCAAAAGACAGCGAATCCGCTCCCGCTGTGATCAAGGCGATCAACTGGTCGCTTACATAAAGAAAGGAAGAAAAACATGGACAGATCGATCCTCAAACAAAAAGCAAGGGAATCGCTCGGCGGCGGCATTTTTCAGTCCGCCTGGCTGACCGCCCTGGCCCTCTGCCTGATTCCGGATCTTGTTCCCGTGATCATCGGAGCTTTCACCTCGCCGAAAATCAATTTTTCCGATTTCTCTTACGAATCGCTCGAATCGTTCAGCTACAACTTTCATGTTTCGCCCTTCGGCTCTATTCTTTCGATCGTTTCGCTCATCGTCGCGATCCCGCTTTCCTATGGGCTTTACAAAGCCCTGCTGCTCCGCGCCAAATACAACGCGCCGCTGGATTTCTCTCACGTGATCGACGGCTTTAAGGATGATTTCGGCGGGATCCTTGCGCTGGGGCTGCTCGAGACTCTTTTCATAACTCTCTGGAGCATGCTGTTTCTGATTCCTGGCATTGTAAAATCCTACGCCTATTCCTTCGCTTATTATGTAAAGATCGACCATCCCGAATACGACTGGCATGCCTGCCTCGATGAGAGCAAACGTCTTACCCAGGGCCACAAGGGAGAGTTGTTTGTGCTGGATCTCAGCTTTATCGGCTGGCTGATCGTAGGCACGCTTGCGCTTGGCGTCGGTACGTTTTGGGTCGCCCCGTATATGGCGACGGCGAAGATCCACGCGTATCTCGCGCTCACCTGGGACGACCCCGCCTATACCGTTCCCGGCGTATTCGGCGCGAACATGAACGCCGCGGCGCCCGCTTCCCCGGATGCGCCCGCTGCTCCCGCCGCGCCCTTTACTCCCACAGCTCCCGCGGCGCCCTCCTCTCCCGAATCGCCCGCGGCTCCCGCGGCGAACGTCCCGCCGGCAGACCTCACAAACTCCTACAAGGATCCCGGCGATAAGTTCTGATCCGTTCTGACGCGTAAAAAAAGGAAACGCCTTCGGCAGATTTCCCCGCTTCCCCCAATCCCGGGG
>CADBOC010000253.1 GCA_902796175.1 Oscillospiraceae bacterium
CATCTGACGGTCGGGGATAGCCGTTTCGCCTTTTACGCGGACGGTTGGGAGCTGTTCTCGTTCCCGGTTTCCGCGTGCATTGGCAGCGGCGACCGGGATATTTCGGCGACCTTTGAAAAGGAGGAGCCCTTAACGGGCGGACGGCGCTTTATCTGGCGCGCGGAGAACGATAAATGGACAGGCAAGCGGTATATACTCTCGGTTTTTGCCGATCACGCTGCCTTTACGGCCGAAGCCGAAGGAGACGGCGACGCCGACGCCGTCCTTTATTTCAGCGGCAGTGAGACCGAACCCCCCGCGCGGTATTTTACCTCCGCCTGTCTTTATCCCCAGGCGGAGGATTACGATTACGAGCATGAAAAACGCTTTACCGGGACGGATCTGTTTCTCTACCCCGGCATGGCGTCGCCGCCCCCGTTCGTCTTTCCGTTTTACAACGACGCGAACGACGCCGTGATTGGCCTCGGCGTCGGCGCGCCGAAGGGAGAGAACCTTTACGCGAGAATGAATCTCAGATACAAAAAGCCGCAGGCCATGTGGCTCGAGATCCCGCTTGAACAGCCCTTGCGCGTTCACGGAAAAACGAGCGCGCCCTGCGTCTGGTTCGGTTTCGGCAGAGAGGATCTGCGCGTTATACGGCAGTGGGCGGACTGGTGCCGGACCGAATTCGGTTTTCCGGCTCCGCCCTCCCCCGCCGCCGCCCCCGAGTGGTGGAAAAAGCCGATCTTTTGCGGCTGGCTCGAACAGGAGCGGCTCGCGAAAGAAAGAGGGACGAACTCGAAACGGGAATCCACCCAGCAAAACTACGAAGCCATGATCCGGCGCATGGAACAGACGGGTCTTGCGCCGGGCGTGATCATGATCGACGACAAATGGATGACCGACTACGGGACCATGGAACCCGACTTATCAAAATGGCCGGATCTGCGCGGTTTTGCCGACCGGCAGCACAGGGCGGGCCGCCGCGTGCTGCTTTGGTGGCGGCTCTGGGCGCCGGACGGCCTGCCGGGGAACGAATGCGTCAAAGACAGCGAGGTAAACGTTACGGCCGATCCGACCTCCCCCGCCTATCTTGACCGCATCAGGCGGATCTGCCGCAGGCTGCTCTCGTCAGACGAAGGCTGCATGAACTGCGACGGCTTCAAGCTCGATTACATCTACCGCCTGCCCCCGCCCGGGATCGAGGGCCGCCCCTGTGAACCGGAGATCGCCGGCATGGAGCTGATGCGCCGGTATTACGAGGCGGTCTACCGCGCAGCCAAGGCCGCAAAAGCGGACGCGCTGATCAACACCAGCACGGCGCATCCCTATTTCGGGGATCTGTTCGACCAGATCCGCCTGCACGATTACAATTCGGCGCAGCGGGCAACCGTTTCGATGATGCGCTACCGCGCCTCTTTTATACGGGCCGTTTTCCCCGACGCGATCCTTGATACCGACGGCGCGAACTTTTTTACCGGGAACAGCCAGCACATTCTGTACCACAACCGCGAAGCCGTAAAGATCGGCGTGCCCTCGCTCTACGGTTTATCTGAACTGACGGATGAAGAGCTGCGGCAGATCGCCGCAGAATGGAGCGCGTACGAAAAAACGCTGCAATAAGAAAAGCCGGAACGGGCGGACTCTGAGAGTCAGACCGGATCCGGCTTTTTATGCTTTCGCATGTATTCCACAGTCTTATGCAGCGTATCGCCCTGAAAGATCTGTTCCAGATGCCCCGCGAAATCGAGACCGTAGCGAAGCGCCAGCCCATCAAGCAGCTCCCGGATCGCCGCCTCCCGCCGCTGTACGGGATCTTCGAGGATATCCTCAAACCGAAGCTGGCGTTCCTCCTCGGTCGAAAGGTGATAGATCGAAACGCCGACGAGACGCACAGGCGCCGGACCGAGGGAATCCAGCTGACGTGCCGCGGTGCGGTAGACCGTAACGGGCGAATCGGCGGAAAAGACCGTCTGCGATCTTGTAATCGACCGCATATCCGAAAACGTGACCTTCAGCGTAACCCCCCTGCCGTGGAGGCCGTAACGCTTTCTGCGGCGGTCGACAGAGAGCGTAAGGAGCAGCAGCACATCCTTGAGGAGCTGCGTATCGGCGACGTCCTTCTGAAAGGTCACTTCCCTGCCGACGGACTTTGCGTCCTGCGGGCGGCGCGGCGTGACCTTACGGTCGTCGATCCCGCAGGCGAGATCGGCGATCCACGCGCCCTGTTTTCCGAGCATACGCGCCACGTCCTCACGCCGGTTCCGGATATCCCGCACGGTGCGTATGCCGGCGGCGTTCAGCTTTTGGGCCGTTTTTTCGCCGACGGTGTAAAGAGCGCGCACATCCCGGTCCGAGAGCAGCGCCGTAAAGGCTTCGGGGGTAAAGATCTCAAAATACCCGTTCGGTTTCTTTTCTTCGCTGGCGGTCTTGGCGGCCGTTTTGGAATACGCCACGCCGACGGAGCAGCTTAAGCCCAGCTCATCCCGGATGCGCTGTTTGATCTCATGCCCGATGCGGCGCGCGCCCTCGAAATCGCCGGCCTTTTCCTTCACGTCAAGGTACGCCTCGTCGAACGCGACGGCTTCGAGCGCCGAGGCGTATTCATTCCAGATCTCATGCAGGCGTCTGGATATCGACCGGTATTTTTCCATGTTCGGGCGCCTGTATACGCCCCTGGGGCACAGGCGGTAGGCCTCCTTGATATTCATCGCGGAATGCACGCCGTACTTCCTCGCCTCATAATTGCAGGTCGCGACGACGCCGCGTTCATGCGGCAGAGAACCGATGATCAGCGGTTTGCCTCTGAGCGACGGGTCGTCACGCAGCTCGACGGCGGCGAAGAACGCGTCCATATCCACGTGGATGATGATCTGTTCCGTTCCGTCTCTCCTCCTTCCCGAAAAACGATCTTTTATCCCGAAATATTCATGATATCGCAAATTTAAGTATTATCCGATAAAAAGCAATAACGACCGGCTAAAGACAACGCAAACACAGGTAAGAGTGCGAATTCCATCTGAAACGGGCAATGACTGCACAGCTTAAAGTATACGTACCTTCCTGTGCGCACGATCCTTGCCGCGATTTTCAACAGCTTCAGGCGCAGTGTATCTACTCTGTCTTTCTGTAAGCTCTCCGGCAGCACCAGCCGACGAAACCGGTTAAAGAGGTTGCAGGCCGGCGCGTGGATCAGCATCCGGTTGGCGTTCACGATCTGAGTGGAACTGCTGACGTAGTCCATGTCAAAGCCGTCCTTGCACGCTTTGATGAGATTCGTTTTATTTCGGTTATTCACTTTACCCGATGCCAGTATAACAGATTCTGCCGTAATTTTCAACAATTTCATCAATCGGATGCTGAAATCAGCTCTGTGATTTGCAAGTGATATCAGCGCATTGAATATAGGCAGCTACTTTTGAGAAAATGATCGCAGTTTTTGCCTGAACCCCGACGCTTCGACAACAAAGCGGCATACCGGTTCGATGGGCTAAGCCTGTTTTATGAAAAATGCCGGACGTTTGCCCGGCGTTTTTACGTTATTCCGTTGATTCCGTCCCAAAAGCGGTAGATCATATCCGCCATTTCCGACGTGG
>CADBOC010000254.1 GCA_902796175.1 Oscillospiraceae bacterium
CGAAGAACTGCCATGTGATAATACCTCCTGATCGGATGTGATTTACGCCTGCCGGATGCCGAGCAGCAATTCCGTGCCACGTATTATAATTCTTATTATACAATATAGAAGCACAAAGAGCAAGCAGATCGGAACACTCAGAACAACAATCATAGGCATCTTTTCCATTTTGTTTCTCTCCTTCGCCCCGGAGCTGTTGAAAAACCGGGACGGCGGACCGTCCCGGCGCAGAAAAGAGGTGTGGATTTATCTGTTGAACAGGTTCTTGAAGAAATAAATGATCTTGTGGAAGAAGGTGAGAAGCTTCCCGAAGAAGCCGGTGTGGGTCTCGCCGCAGACGCATTTTCCGCTGTCGCTCTGGCCGGGGTTATCCGGGGTGTCGGGCGTATCGGGGTTCGAGGGCGCGTCGGCAGCGGGGATCACGTCGGTCTCCGTTTCGTGGCAGACGCCGCATTCGCGGGTCTTTACGCCGTCCGCTGTGGCGGTGGCGGGGGTGGTCACCGTCCATTCGCCCCAGGTGTGAACGCCGGTGGCGGGCTTTTCGGCGTAGGTGGTGTAGTCGCATTTCGCACAGGTCTGATACGCGTCCCAGCCCACAGCGCCGCAGGTGGGGGCCTTCGCTTCGTGATTTTCAATAACGTGGCCGCCGAGGCTCACGAGCTTCGCGCCTTTGCCTTCGCTCTGCGAACGGGCAAGAGAATCGCAGCGGGCTTCGATCACGGCCCACGGCAGGCAGAAATGGTCGCCGCCGATATCGCTGAGCTTCAGGTTGCCTTCCTGCACGTTGACGTTCTGCGGATCCGCGCTGCCGAAGAACTTTGTCATAAGCGTGGGTTTGAACGAATTCTGATACCAGACGGAAGCCGTATCGGCGTTCCAGCTCGTGGCAAGGGCCGCGTCGTCCGCGTAACTTGTGCCGAGTATGCCGTCGATCCCCAGGAACGCTTTGTGCAGGATGTCCGCGGCGCTGCTGCCCGAAACGCCGAACGAGGCGCCAAGCATGCGGGCGTTATTTTCCGCGTTCAGCCGCATTTCGGCGCGGGCGTCTGCTTCAGTCATGCCCTCGTGCTCCATGTAGGCCTGTACCTGTTCATCCGTGAACGGCATCATATAATGCGACAGATTCACAGCGGCAGCATAGTATTGCTTCTGCACGGTCTCATAGTCGTCCCGCTGGGCTTTGGTTGCGAATGCGTAGCCGTCTTGGCAGGCGCGGAAGCAGACGTTGGAGACGTCGGTCCCGATCCCGTGTACCGTCAGGGTCCCGTCAACAAGAAGCGCGCCGTCGGGAACTGCCGACAGGGAGGCGGGAAGCGAAACGCTGTCCAGCCCGAGATAGAATACGCGTGCAATCGACGTTACGCCTTCTTCAATGATCAGGGATCTGACGATGGGAAGGCTATACACCGTTTCATAATAATAGATTTGCATTTCGATCCCAAAGGATTCATCGATCACTTCCGGATGCGCTTCTATGTAAGCTTCCGCCTCCTGCATGGAATTGAACGAATAACCCTTGGAAGCGAGAAATTGCAGCGTGAGCGCATCCATGTCGATCAGCTGATTGGTGGCCCACGGCGCCACGGCGCTGTCGGGGTAGCTCGCCATGGCGCCCGTACCGGAAATGGTCAGTACGCCGTCGGTCGATAGCGTCCATGTTAGGTTGCCGCCCTGATCGCCGCATTCGCCGGAGGCGAAGACCGCCGCGTCCTCAGCGAACGCGAGGCTGCCGAAGGAGACGCACGTCATGGCGACCATCAATACGGAAAGGAAGACGGACAAAAGCTTCTTAGTCGTTTTCATGTTCATTGCTCCTTTTTCAAAATCAATTTTGTATAGGAAGCTTTTTCCTATGGCTCCATCCTATCACGAAAAAAAGCGAAGTCAAGCGAACCGGCGCGGAAACGTATTTCCGGGGAGTAAAAAACGACCCGCCCGTCAAATCGGGCGGATCGCAACCTCCGTTTCACTTGTTAAATGACGTTAACCATTTGATCAGCCGCAGGAAGAAATCCATGATACTGCGGATCGCCTTTTGGA
>CADBOC010000255.1 GCA_902796175.1 Oscillospiraceae bacterium
CGGCGTACGCAGCGCCTGCCGCGCCGGCCGCGCAGGACCCGTATGCGCAATGGCAAGTCGCGACGCTTGCGCAGCAGGTCCGGGATTTCGAGCAGGGGGTCGATACGGTCTATACGCTTGCCGTTCTCAGCCTGTTGATTCTGGGGCCGATCCTCGCGATCGTCGCGATCGTAAAAGGGAGCACTCTCCCTGCGATCGGCGAAATACATGATCCGGAGCTGCTTCAGACATATAAGAAAGCGAAAAGCAAATTGGAAACAGCGCACGTATGGATCGCTGTATCGTTCGTCTTATGGATCATAGGGATATTGATCTGTGTCGCCGCCCTTTCCTGATCTCAGCCGGCGATCTTTCGGACCGAAAGAATCACCGAAAAAAAACAGGGCCCTCCGAACGATCAAACGTCCGGAGACCCTGTTTTTTTTGAAAAGCCCCGCCTTGCCGTTAAATGGTAATAATAACCTGCTGTCAAAAGCAGGTGGGTGTCCTCCCATCCGGTTCACGCTCCCTTCGTCCGGCGCGGCCCGAAGCCGCGTCGGGAGGTCTGCAATCCGCGGACGGAGTATCAGGACTCCCTGAAATAATCTGTTGGGTTAATATTGACCATCCTGATACGCACAACGCAGGGATTTTTTTCTTATTCGTCCGCCGGTTCGCCGTCGGATTCGATCTCGTAAAGCTCTGAGAGGCGCTCTTCAAACACAGAGGCGATCTCGTTGAATTCGTCGTCGTCCTCAATGGGTTCAAGGGTGCTCTCTTCCTCGCCCTCGATCACCCGCAGAATGATCAGCTCGCCGTCGTCGTCGAGCATATCCTCCGGGTTTTCGTAATAGGGGATCAGCGCTACATAGCGGGAACCGTCTTCGGTCTCGATGCGGTCGAGCTCCTCGAACTGGTATTCGGTGCCGTCGTCGTCTACTACGGTAATGATATCGTTGCCGTATTCATCCATCTGCGGGGGATCCGCCTTTCTCTGATGTTTATCTTGGCTCTATTGTACCGCTTTTATACGCCGCTGTCAAGGGTAAGATCCGAAAATTCCGCGCTCCACGCGCAGGAAAAGGCCGCGCCGGCGGGCAGCGCGCGGATCTCGTCTTTCTGAGAGATGTCCGCCCGTTCGCGCGCATCGTCGTTCACGCCCCACCACGGCTCTATGCAGACGTACGGCGCGCCGGGCTTCGCCCAGATCCCGAGATAGGGCGAACCTGCGAGCAGAAAGCGGATCTTCTGTTTTCCGCCGTGGGCAAAGAGCGTCAGGTGTGAAGAGCGAACGCCTTTGAAAATGAGCGCGTCTTCATTGAAAATATCTTTTGTGATCACGATCTCGTTCGCATCCCGCAGCACGGGGACCGGCTCCGGCAGGCGCAGCGAGCGGACCGGATCGATTTTTTCGGTGGAAAGCGTTTCGGCCTCGTCGAACACAAGCGAGTCGCCGATTTCGCAGTTGAAGCCCGGGTGCGCGCCGAGGGAGAAATACATCGTATCGGCGTTTTTGTTCTGCACCGTATGGAGCACGGTGAGGGCGTTACCCTGCAGCGTGAACGAGACGGTCAGATCGAAGGCGTAGGGGTAGCTTTTGAGCGTTTCTTCGTTTTCCCGCAGGCGGAAGGTGAGGGAATTGCCGTTTTTACACAGCAGCTCCCAGTCGCTCTTGCGGGCGAAGCCGTGCTTTGCGAGGGTGTAGGTCTCTCCGTTCAGCCGGTAGGCGTCGTTCAGCAGCCTGCCGACGATGGGAAAGAGGATGGGCGAGCGGCCGGTCCATACGGCGGGGTCGCCCTGCCACAGGTATTCATAGCCCGTGCGGCGGTCTGTTACGTTCATAAGCTCGGCGCCGTGTTCGTTCACACAGATCAGGAGCCGCTCATTTTCAACGGTATGCAGCATTGTGTCGGAACCTCCTGTTTGAGAATATCACAAGAAAGCGGCTGCGCCGCAGCGCAGAGCGCTTTCGTATTCGCCATAGCCGTTGCCCGAAGGGCAAAATCGGCGGGCGTTACAATCTTTTTATTTGACAG
>CADBOC010000256.1 GCA_902796175.1 Oscillospiraceae bacterium
CGGGGGCGGCTGAGGGCAGCCGCGCTACCGATGAAGGCGGCCTCTGCGCCTCGCCGAAAACGATTCCTCTGCCTCGACAAATCCGTAGTTGTCGGGATCCATCAGACCGGAGGCGCATATGTGCGTCCGGCGGAGGGCGCTTTTGCGAGAGACCGGCCCCGGTTTTGTTTCTTTATTTCTTCTCTTCTTTGAGCCTGCATACGACGAGGCGGTTGTAGGCAAGCGCGGCGAGAATGAACAGGAAGGCGGCGGCGTGCTGGAGCTGCTGGCCGTAGACCGTGCGCCCGAAGAGTGTGTTGGCGCGCCGTTCGGCGGTTTTCAGCAGCGCCGAGCCGAAAAGGGAGGCGCAAAAGCCGCTGACGCCCCTGATGCTGCCCGCCAGCGCCAGCGCGGGCGCGACGGCGTCGTTGTCTACGAAGGCGTAGATCATCTGGAAGGTGTTCTGGTTCGTACCCGCGTAGCTCATATGAAAGAGCACGGTCGCCGGTATGATGAGCCATTTCGTTCCCGGGGCGGTGAAGATCCCGCAGAGAAAAGAGGCGGCCGTCAGCAGATTGCCGTAGAAATACCCCCTCGCGTACCCATTTTTGTCGGAATAGACGCCGAAGGGGCGCGATACGGCGAAGCGGCCCATGCTCGCCAGAACGTTGATCATCTGCACACGGCTGAGCGAGAGCCCGAGCTGCTCCGTTTTGTAGGTCCCGAGAAAGCCGACGACGGTATAGCGGGCGAACTCCGTCAGCGCCGTGAGGAACGCCGCCGCGCGAAAGCCCCGGCTGCCGAAGACGCGCCGCAGGATCTCGCGCACGTTCTGATTTTCCTCCGTATCGCGGATCGGCAGATCCTCCATCCGCGTGAAGCAGAAGAGGTTCAAAAGGGCGGCGACGGCCATCACGCCGCCGAGAAAGAGGAACTGCCCGCCGTTCCCCTTTTCTTCCAGCGCGTCGGAGGCAAAGCCCGCGCCCAGTGTGAAGAATATGCCGGTGAAGAGCGAGACCATCTCCTTGCCCGCGGAGAAGCGCGCGCGGTTCTCCGGCGCGACGAAGGCGTTGCCCCACTTGTAAGCGAAGGAATTGTTGAGGTAGAGCGTGAAGTAGCCGAGGAGCAGCGCCGCCGCGGCCGCCGCCGCTTTGCCGGAGGCTCCGATCGGCAGAAACGGCACGGCGTAGATCGAGGTGAACAAAAGCTGACTCGCGGCGTCGAGCGCCGTCACGGTCTTTTTTACGCGCGTCAGCCGCGCCGCCAGCGGCACGGTGAGCAGCTGGAACAGAAACGCGAAGCTGATCACGGAGGATAACACCCCTGTGAACGCGTCCGAGCAGCCGATGGATTTTAAGAGCTTGGAAAGAAATACGTCCGTCGACAGAATGGAAATAAAGTATTCGAGCGTGCACTGGGCGACGTAAGCCCCCCGCCCGCGCCTGAAACGCGGGGAACCGTAATCGGTCATCATAACGTCTCCCTCCTCTTTTTGGATAGATTCTACACCCGTTCCCCGCGGATGTCAAAGAAAAAACGGCGCGCCGCAAAAGATATAAAAGAGAAAAGTAAAAAAGGCAGACCGCGGTCTGCCCTTTTTTTACAATTCAAAACGCGAAGCGTTTTCCTTTTTCGTCTTTCATCTTTCGTCTTTTTGTCTTTCATAACGCTCAGACGTTCCGTTTGATCTTCAGACTCGCCGTCTTGGGGAAGGGTTCCTCCCGCCGGAGGAAGCGGGCGAGCTGCATATACGAAGGCAGCGTCTCGTTGAACGCCGCGAGGTCCGCTTTGATCGCGGCTTCGTCCGGCGCTTCGGCCCCGTCGGCGTAATATTCCGCCGTCAGGCGGCCGTCTTCGCCGCGCACCAGCGCCTCCTTGATGTAGGGCAGGGCGGCGGTCAGACGGGATTCGAGCCCCTCGGGCGATACGTTTTCGCCGTTTGAGAGCACGATCAGGTTCTTGAGCCTGCCGGTGAACCAGAGGTAGCCCTCTTCGTCCACCCTGCCGAGGTCGCCGGTGTAAAACCAGCCGTCTTTGAACGCCGCTGCCGTCGCCTGAGGGTCGTCCCAGTAGCCGGGGCTCACGTTCTCGCCCTTCACCAGGATCTCGCCGATCCCGTTTTCGTCCGGCTCGCGGATCTTCACCTCGCAGCACTCGAGGGGCAGTCCCACGCTGCCGAACTGGTATTCCCACTTGCGCTGGCAGGCGACCACGGGGGAGCACTCCGTCAGACCGTAGCCCGTGCGCACCTGAATGCCGATGTCGAACATGAACTCCTCGATCTCGGGGTCCAGATACGCGCCGCCGCAGAAGATCGTCTCCAGCTCTCCGCCGAGCTTTTCGTGGATCTCATGAAAGAGCTCCCTTCTCGCGTCGTAGCCGCTGAGCATGAAGTTGCGCGAGGTCTCGATCCCCCGGCGCAGGGTCTCCTCCGTGCCGTTCCGGCGGGCGGTGTGCAGAATGTTCCGGTAGATCATCTCCACCGCTAAGGGGACCGCCGCGAACTGGGTGGGATGCACGGCGGAGATATCCTTGTAGATGTGCCTGAGATCGGTGCAGATATAGCCCCATTCGCTCTTGACGAGGGTCGCGAAGAGACCCGTGACCCACGAAAAGGTGTGGTGCAGGGGCAGAAAGCCGAGCCCGTGCCCGCCGGTTGAAATGTGCAGCAGGGCGTAGACGTCGGCGCATACGTTTTTGTGGGTGAGCATCACGCCCTTGGGGCGGCCGGTGGTGCCGGAGGTGAACACGATGCTCAGCAGATCCTCCGGCTTTACCTCCGTCTGCAGAAACGCCCCGACCGCGGCGGGATCCGCGTTTTCAGTCGGCAGCCGGCTCAGATCGAAGAGAACGCGCACGGGGCTGTTCGCTGCCCCGGCGATCGCCTCGGCGGCGTCCCGGCGCGGCGGGTCGTAAAAGAGGACCTTTGCGCCCGCGCGTCGCGCTTCGTCGGCAAGGTCCGCCGCCGGCAGGGCGGGGTCCAGCGGCACAACGGGAAAGCCGCCGATCGCGGCGGCGTAAAACGCCGTGTTCCATTCGTATCGGTTGGCGGAAAGGATCGCGACGCGCTCGCCCTTTTTGAGCCCGGTATCGCACAGCGCCGCGCCGAGGGCGAGGGTCTCGGCCTTTCCGTCCGAAAAGCTTTTTTCTCTCAGCTCCCCCGCGTCGTCATGAAAGAGGAACTGCCGTTTGTCTCCGCCGCGCGCAAAGCCGTCCAGGATCAGCTCCCGCACGGTGGAGAGAACGGGGAAGTCTTCGTAGTATTCGCGGCTCACTTCGTTTCGCTCCCTGTCAGGGCGGCGTAAAGCTCGCCGACGGTCCGCGCTTTGACGAGCGCGGGGTCGTCCTCCGATACGCCGTATTCGGCGCAGAGCTCGCCCACGAGGCAGGCGGAGTCAAAGGACGACAGACCGCAGTCCTGCTTGAGCAGCGAGTCGGCTGTGACGGGGCCTTCGGGGTCCACGTATTCCAGTATTTTTTCGATCAGCGTTTCCATATCGGTTCAGTCCTCCTGTTTTTGTTCGGCGCGGGCGGCCTCCACCGCCGGGATCAGCGCGTCAAGGATCGCGTCGAGCGGCGCGTCCGGGTCATCGGTCCCGAGTGAGAGCGCTTTCAGCATCGTCTCGCGGAAGACCGTGAGATCGCGCTGCGGCTTTTCGTTGATCCGATACTCCAGAAAGATCTCAAAGCCGTTGTCGTTTAAGCGGTGCTTGACCGTGAGATACAGGTTCTGCGCCGAGATGTCGCCGGTGTACCATACGCCCTTCGCGGTCTTTTTCACCTCTTCGTTTTCAAAGGGCACCTCGAGGGGTGCGTGGTACGAAAAGCTCATGGCGTCGTAGGTCTGCTCGAGGCGGTCCATATGCATCGCCATGTGCTTGATGTGGTACATCTCAAGGGTATCGAAGGCGCAGTGGCGGAATACGGCGCTCTGCTCCCGTTCCACCTCCTTCGCGGCCTCTGCAAAGCTGAGGGACCCGGGCAGACGGGTGCGCAGCGTATAGAAGTGCCAGCGGTTGCCCCCGGAGCGCTTTTGCAGCAGCGTGCCGCGGCGGTTGATCATGAATTTGAAGGAGACGTCCTCCTGCCGGTCGTTGAAGGCGGAAAGGGCGGTGCGGAGCGCCAGCATCAGCACCGAGGGGACGGAAAGCTCGCGGCGGCGGCACATATCCAGCACGCGCTGCGTCTCCTCCGCGCCGACGTCAAAGTGCATCACACGGGATTCGGGATGCTCCGATTCATAGAGCAGCAGATAGCGCTGGTTTGGATCGTTGTTTTCTTTGCGCTGTCTGAGCAGGCGGTTGTCGAGCATGTAGTCGTTGAAGATCGGCTCCGGTTCCGTGGAAAATCGCTGCATCCAGTAGGCGCGGTCCGCCTTGCGGGCGTCGGAATCGAGGTAGGCCAGCTCCTGCAGCATGGCGTCAATGTACCGCGCCGTGGGTTTCGGGTAGGGGGCGCCGGTGCGGTAGTGTACGTAGATCGCCATGGCGTCCGCGATGAAGGCCTTGGCGGCGTAGCCGTCGAAGGCGAGATGGTGCAGGCGGCAGTAAAAGCCCCCGTACCCCGCCGGCAGCTTTGCGACCGCGACGGCGGAGAGCGGCGCGTCAAAGAGCGGCACCGCGGCGCGGGTGCGGTCCTTGAAATAGGCGTAGGCCTCCTCCTCCGTTTTGTCGCGGAAGTCCAGCTCCTCGATCTCAAATCCCGGCTCGTCGGCCAGATACTGCAGCATGCCGAACTGCTTGTCGGGCGTAAACCGCATACGCATGGTGTCGGTTCGGCCGATCGCCTCTTGCAGCGAACGGACGAGCAGGGGGTAGTCGATCTCCCCCTGCCAGAAGCACCCGGCGCCGATGTTCAGCATGGCCGGGTTTTTGCCGTAGGAATTGAACACAAAATACATCAGGCGCTGCGCCTGGGTGAGCGGATAGCCCTTTGTCACGGAGCCGTCCCTGCGTTTGATCTCGATCACGGCGTATGTCTCCTTCTTTTTATTTTCCCGGTTTCGGTTTTCGGTAAGGGGTCGGTTCTCAGGTACACGCGGTCGATCGCCCGTATGGCGAGCCCGGCGGCGTTCTGCGTGGCAACGATTCTTTGCAGCAGCGCCAGCGTTCCGGCCTCGCCGTTCGCTTTGAGCAGCGCCGGGTCGGGGCAGATCTCGGCGGAGATGCCGCCGTCCTCCTCAAAGACCTCGATCTCGGCGATCTCCGGCCGGCCCCGGTAGGCCGTTTCGATCTCCTCGGGCGAGATGTTCTCGCCGTTGCCGAGGATGATCACGTTTTTTAAGCGTCCTGTGATAAAGAGCTCGCCGTCGGGCGTGACGCGCCCGAGGTCCCCCGTGCGGAACCAGCCGTCCTCGGTGAATACGGCGGCGGTCGCCTCCGGCTGTTTGTAGTAGCCCGACATCAGCGAGGGGCTTTTGACCTGGATCTCGCCGTTTTGCAGGCGCACGCGGCAGATGCTGATGATGCGCCCGCCGGAGGCCGCGGAGGTCGCGCCGTCCGGCACCGCGATGCGGGGACCGGTTTCGGTCATGCCGTAGCCCTGCCGCACCGTGATCCCCATCTCCGAAAAGGCCCGGTCCGCTTCGGCGGCGTAGGAGGCGCCTGAGACGATGATGTTGCGAAGCCGCCTGCCGAACACGGCTTCCGCCGCCGCCCGCGGGGTAAGCGAAGGATCGCGGCGGCGCAGCGCCTGTGTTCTTCGCAGAAGGCCGTCCGCCATCATGGGCACAAGGCGTAAGAGCGTCGGCTCAAAGCGCAGAAGCTCGCTCTTGAGGGCGGCGGGGCCGGCGCTCAGGCACACGGTCACGCCGTCCTTCAGGTTCTTGAGGTAGTCGCAGGAAAAACAGAAAATATGGTGCATGGGCAGCACACACAGCGCCGTGTGGCCGCCCTCGAAGGACATCTCCTTGAAGTATACGTTCGATACGAGCGCCCGGTGTGTGAGCACCGCCCCTTTTCGCCCGCCGGTGGTGCCGGAGGTGTAAAAGATCGCGGCGGGGGACTCCGGCTCTCCCCGGTCGGCAAAGCCCTTCGGCAAAACGCCGGCGACTGGCATATCCCCCGGCGTGAAAACGCGGGCGACGCCCGGGGCAAGGGCGAGCAGGCGCTCTCGCGTTTCTTCGTCCTTATCCGTAAAGAGCGCCGCGGCGTCGGAATCCCGCAGCAGCGCGCCGAGCTCTTCTGCCGGCAGATTCTCGCCGAGGGGAACCGCGACAAGGCCCGCTAAAAACGCGGCGTTGAGGAACACAAGGCAGGCGTAGGTGTTTTTGCCGATCAGCGCGGCGTGGCTGCCGGCGGGCAGCGTTTCCGCGAGGCGTTTCGCCGCCGCCAGCGAATCCGCGTAGAACTGCCGGTAGGAGTGGTTTTCCTCTCCCCCGGCTGCGGCGCGGCGGATCGCCGGCCGGTCGCCATAGAGCGCCGCCGCCTCTTCCAGCAGCCGGCCGACGGTGCCGGGGATCGCTTGATCCATTTCGTTCCCTCCCTGTAATGAAAGGCATTTTATGCCTTTCATACTTCTTCACTCTTCACTCTTCACTCTTCACGCTTTACTGAAACATCCCCTTTTCGGCTTTCGCTTTGCAAAGCGCACGAAGCAGGGGATTTGTATCAAAATACCGTGCGGATTTTGATACACGGTGTTGCATTTCTTTGTCTGTTATTGTATAATAGCATTGCAAAAAAAGCAAGCGTCAGCTTTTTTATTTGTGTACTAAATGCAACATATTACATATTTTTGTTTCGTTTTACTGAAATCGGCAAAAATCGGGGGAAGCTATATGGAACAGCGTACGGAAGACAGAAGGACCAGACTGACAAAGCGCCTCATCCGCGACGCGCTGGTGGAGCGGCTGAAGACCGAGGCGCTGCACGCGGTCACGGTGAAGGCGCTGTGTGAAACGGCGGACGTGAACCGCTGTACCTTTTACCGGCATTACGATTCGATCCACGCCGTATACGGGGAAGTGTGGCAGGAGGTCAGCCGCGAGATCGGCGGCCTTGCCGAAAAAACGCCGCCCGGTCCCGGCAGACTCAGACGGCAGCTCACGGCGATCCTGGCGTATGTGGAGCAGAACCGGGATCTCTTTCTGGTGCTGCTCAGCGAAAACGGCGCGGTCGGCGCGGGGGAATCTCTGACCAAGATCGTGGACCGCCTGACCGCGGGGTCGGAGAATTCGGAATTTCAGCAGTACTGCACCCAGTTTCTGTCGGCGGGGCTTTCCAGCATCGTGTGGATCTGGCTGAACAAGGACCCGCGCATCCCCGCAAAAGAGCTCGCGGGCCTCATCAACGCGCTGCTGATGCACGGCATCAAAAAAGCCACGGCCTTCGCCGCGGCGCAGGCGGCGGAGCCGGAGCTGTGATACCGCCGCGTTTGCGGCAAATAACAGCTCCGCCGGGCGCGTTCGTCACGCGTCCGGCGGGATGCGGCAGCGGCCTTTCAACCGAAGGGCATGTGTTATAGGTGAGAAATGAGAAGTGAGAAGTGAGAAGTGGTGGACGGGCTTTGCCCGTACCCATTTTATATGATCAAAACGCGAAGCGTTTCCGACATTTCTCATTTCTCATTTCTAACTTCTAACTTCTGACTTCTGACTTCTGACTTCTGACTTCCGATTCGCGCGTTCAGCGCACCAAATCCGGATTTGTCGAGGCAGAGGAATCGTTTTCGGCGAGGCGCGGAGGCCGCCTTCATCGGTAGCGCGGCTGCCCTCAGCCGC
>CADBOC010000257.1 GCA_902796175.1 Oscillospiraceae bacterium
CCTGCTCCAGCGCGGCGCGCATCGCCTGCACCGAGCGGTTGAAGCGGTTCTGGTGGCAGGCGCTCACCGTAACGCCGTATTCCTCCGATAGCTCTATGATGCGGTCCGCGTCCTTCAGCGACATGGCGATGGGTTTTTCGATGATCGCGTTCACGCCGTGCTCTATCACACTGAAGGCGCATTCGGCGTGCAGGCCGCTCGGCAGCGCGATGCTGACAAGGTCAGGCGTTTCGGCGTCGAGCAGCGCCCCGTAATCCGTATATCTGCGTATGTCCGCCGTCTTGTCAGGGGAGAGGCCGCAGGCTTTGAACAGGATATCGATCTGCGCGGGGTCGATATCGCAGACGGCCCGGATATGAAAGCCGTTTTCGAGGGCGGCTTTGATGTGGTTCGGGGCTACGCGGCCGCAGCCGATGAGTGCGTATTCCATGATGGGGGTCCGTTCCTTTACACAAGAGTATAACCATATAATAAGCGGAGGGGACGGTAAAGTCAATAAAAAAACGGATCTTAAGACAGGATTTTGTCTGTTTTTTTATTGACAAAGAGAGACAAACCCTTTATCATAGTATCGGTTATGCGCATCGGAAGATCATTTGGTTCGGAGGTAAGCATATGGATAAGATCGGTTCTCTCTTTTTTGCGGTCGTCACGTTTATGTCGCAGCTCTTCGGTACGGCGGGCAGCGCCGGATATGTGAAGCAGACCGGTCTCAAAGAGGCGATGAACGCCCTCACGCAAAAAGAGACGATCCTTGAGACCGTCTACGCGGGCGATCCCTCGACTGATACGTTCGATCCCGCCGCCCCCTTTGACGTCGACGACTGCGTGGTGCTCAAAAAAGAAAAGGGCCGCGAATTTAAGATCCTGAATTTCTCGGATACGCATTTTTCCGATTACGATTACCGCGCCTGGTTCGCCTTTGAAGGCTCCGCCACCATGCGCAGGCTGGTCGCCGAAACGCAGCCCGATCTCATCACCCTTTCGGGCGACATCGTCTGCGGCGATTCCACCGTTTATTCCATCAAGCGTATCACGGATCTGATGGAGAGCTTCGGCGTGCCGTGGGCGCCGGTTTTCGGCAACCACGACGACGAGGCGAACTGCGACCTCAACTATCTGGCCGACATCATGCTGCGTTCGCCCCACTGCGTGATGAAAAAGGGCGACCCGCGCATGGGCGTGGGCAACTATGTGATCCTGGTGTCGGAGGACCCGGATGCGGCGCGTATCCCGGTCTCTGAGGCGCTCGTGATGATGGACAGCCACCATTCCCAGCCCAACGCCCTGCAGCGTCAGTGGCTCTCCTGGGCGGCGGACGGTATAAACGCCTATACCGACAACACGGCCGAGATCTCGGTGATGATGCACATCCCGCTGCCGGAGTACCAGACCGCCTTTGACCTTGCCTGGAATGATGAGACCGGCAAATGGAACGAGGGCTTCGGCGCTGTGGGCGCGCTGAACGAAAAGATCTGCTGCGACCGCGAGAACGACCTGCCGAAGGACGAGGGCTTCTTCGATATTCTGCTCGATAAGGGCACCGTGAAGCACGTGCTCTGCGGCCACGACCACATGAACGATTTTTCGCTCGTCTATAAAGGGATCCGCCTGACTTATATGATGAAGCTCGGCTACGGCTCCGGCTTCCAGTTCGGCTTCAACGGCGGCACCGTGCTGAAGGTCGGTGAGACCGGAATCGACCGCATTACGCACAAGACCGTTACCTACGGCCTGACCATGCCGCTGATCGACATCGATCCGACCGTCGGCTGAGCCCCGGATAACGCTTATCTGACAAAATAAACAGGGGAGGCCCCGTCGGGCTTCCTGTAGAAACAAAGAAGGATCCCTGAACGTTTGATCGTTCGCGGGTCCTTCTTTTTGATCCTGAGATCCGGATTTTGCAGTCTGTTCACACGGGTGGCAGTCCCGCCGTCTTCGCCGGCGGTTTACAACCGCGCGATCCCGCGCCAGCTGTCAGCCTCTGTGATGGGACGTATGACGCGGCAGGGGTTGCCGGCGGCAAAGCTGCCGGCGGGTATATCGCGCGTCACCACGCTGCCGGCGCCGATCACGCAGTCGTCTCCTACGGTGACGCCGGGCAGGATCACCGCGTTCGCGCAGATCCAGCAGCGCTTGCCGATCACGACGGGCTTTGCCAGACACAGTCTGCGCGGCACGCCGTTCCGGTCGGGCAGCCCCTTGCGCTCGGCGGCGATCAGGGGGTGCAGCGGCGTTACGATGGTCACGTTCGGGCCGAAGTCGCAGCCGTCGCCGATCGTGACGCGGGCGTCGTCCTGCACCGTGAGGTTGAAATTGATGAATACGCCGTCCCCGATAAAGGTGTGGCAGCCGTAGTGAAAGGTGATCGGCCCCTGTATGAAGCAGTTTCGGCCGATTGAGCCGAGCAGCTCTTTTAAGATGGCCTCGCGTTCCTCGGTCTGATCCTCGTACAGCGCGTTGAAATCCAGATTCAGCTTGTGCGCCTTCAGCTTTTTTGCCTTAAGCGCGGGATCCCCGGGAAAAAAGGTGAGGCCCGCGTCGATGCGCTCTTCCTCCGTCATATCGGTATTCCTCCTTCTTTATGCGTTCTGCCGCTCAAAAAACGCGCCCCTCACTGAGAGTGAGAGGCGCGTAAAACGCGGATCAGTCGATCTCTACCTGTACCTTCAGGTTGTTGCGGTTCGCGGCGGAGCGCATCACAACGCGGATCGCCTTCGCGATCCGGCCCTGCTTGCCGATCACGCGGCCGGTGTCGTTTTCGGCTACGTGCAGGTGATACACGATCACACCTTCTTCGTTTTCGGGGTCAACGGTCACGCTTACGGCGTCCGGCTCGTCTACAAGCCCCTTTGCGATATTCTTCAGTAATTCTTCCATTTCTTTTGCGCGGCGGCCTCGCCGCCCTTTCTTCAGATTCTTATTCGATCACGCCGTTCTTTTTCAGCAGCGCCTTGACGGTATCGGTGGGCTGGGCGCCGTTGGCGATCCACTGCTTTACCTTTTCGGCGTCCACGCGGACCTCCGAGGGCTCGGTCATGGGGTTGTAGTAGCCGATCTCTTCGATGAATCTGCCGTCGCGGGGATATCTGGAATCAGCGACAACGATGCGGTAGAAGGGCGCTCTTTTCGCGCCCATACGGCGAAGACGGATTTTTACCATTTTCTTTTTCCTCCAGGTTTATGATATGTTTTTTTATTTCAACACAGACGTGTAAAAATACGGGGTTCAGCGCATGCCGTTCATGCCGGGAAAGCCGCCGGGCATACCGGGCATCATACGGCGCATTTTCTTTTTGCCGCCGGATTTTCCGCCGAACTGCTTGAACAGCTTCTGCATCTGGCGGTACTGGGCAAGCAGACGGTTTACGTCTTCGACCTGCATGCCGCAGCCGGCGGCGATGCGGCGCTTGCGCGAGGGATTGATGATATCGGGCTTTTCGCGTTCGCGCGGGGTCATCGAAAGGATGATCGCGCGGGTGCGGTCGAGCTGGCTCTCGTCGATCTCCACGTCCTTGAGCTTTTTGCCGAGGCCCGGGATCATGGAGAGGATATCCTTCATGGAGCCCATCTTGCGCATCTCCTCCATCTGCATGAGCAGATCGTTGAGATCGAAGCGGTTCTGCCGCAGCTTTTTCTCAAGCTCCTCGGCGCGCTGTTCGTCGAGCGTCTGCTCCGCCTTTTCGATCAGCGAGAGCACGTCGCCCATGCCGAGGATGCGCGAGGCCATGCGGTCGGGGTGGAAGGGCTCAAGATCGTCCAGCTTTTCGCCGACGCCGGCGAATTTGATCGGCTTGCCCGTTACCGCGCGGGCGGAAAGCGCCGCGCCGCCGCGGGTATCGCCGTCGAGCTTTGTCAGCACCAGTCCGTCGATGCCGAGCGCCTCATTGAAGCTGGAGGCCACGTTTACGGCGTCCTGGCCGGTCATGCTGTCTACCACAAGCAGGATCTCGTGAGGCTTTACCGCGGCCTTGATGTTTTTGAGCTCCTCCATCAGCTGCTCGTCGATGTGCAGCCGGCCGGCGGTATCCAGAAAAACGTAGTCGTAGCCCTGGTCCTTCGCGAGACGGACCGCGTCCTGCGCGATTTGAACGGGGTCGATCGTGCCCTCTTCAAACACGGGTACGCCGGCCTGCTCGCCGATCACCTGCAGCTGCTTGATGGCGGCGGGGCGGTAGATGTCGCAGGCCGCGAGCAGGGGGCGGTGCCCCTGACCCTTGAGCATTTTCGCGATCTTGGCGGAGTGCGTCGTTTTGCCGGAGCCCTGCAGGCCGCACATCATAACGACGGTAGGCGGGTGCGGGGCGCTCGCAAGGCGGGCGGCGGAGCCGCCCATCAGCGCGGTAAGCTCGTCGTTCACGATCTTGATCACCGTCTGCGCCGGGGTAAGGCTCTCCATCACCTTGGCGCCGATCGCCTTTTCGGTCACGCGGGCGGTAAAATCCTTCGCGACCTTATAGCTGACGTCCGCCTCCAGCAGCGCGAGGCGCACCTCGCGCATGGCGTCTTTTACGTCGCTCTCATTCAGAGAGCCCTTGCTTCTCAGTTTTTTAAAGGCGGAATCCAGTTTATCGGAAAGCCCTTCAAATGCCATAGGTTCTCCTTTCTTATTCAGACAGTGAGATCGCGATCGACTTGATGCGGACCGTTAAATCGTTGATCCCGCGCGAAAGCCCGCATTTGCGGTTCTCGGCGCTGATCCTGCCCGCGCATTCCATGATCTCCTCAAGCCCCTTCTGCACCGAACGGAAGCGCTGCAGAAGGCCCAGCCGCTGCTCCATTTCGGTCAGCTGGCACTCGGCCCGCTTGATCGCGTCGCGCACGCCCTGGCGTGTGATGCCGACGTTGGCTGCGATCTCAGAAAGCGAAAGATCCTGATTGTAGTAGAAGTCAAGAAAATCCCGCTGCCGCGGCGTGAGCATATCGCCGTAAAAATCAAGAAGTATGGTCATTTCCAGATTTTTTGCCACCGTGGATCCCTCCGTAGTAATCAGGTGTGTAAAGGCAGCATCCTTTACAGGCTAAACTATACCA
>CADBOC010000258.1 GCA_902796175.1 Oscillospiraceae bacterium
CCCGACCGGCTGCGCTCCATCATCCGCGAGACCGGCGCGCGCTCCACGAACCTGATCGCGGAGGAGAGCGTAGACGCCCTCTGCGGCAAATGCGACGCCTTCGCCTACGAATGGCAGAGCGTGGCGGATGAGGTGTGGCGCCAGACGCCCCACCCGAAGACCCACACCCAGTATTACCGCGACGGCGGCAAAGCGAAGATCCAGTAAGCAAACGGGAGGAGGCCCTCTTATGAAAAAGCCTGCGTCAGCAATCCTTGCCTGTCTGCTGACGTGCCTTGCCCTGCTGCAGCTTTCCGGCTGCAAATACCGTCTGCAATGGGTGCGGGTGGAGGATGAGACCGAGTCTGTTTCCGAGACCGAGCCCCCGACGACCGAGGCGCCCGAAACGCTCCCGCCCACCACCGAAGCGCCCACCATCAGCCCGCTGCAGGAACAGGGCATCATCTACGAATCCGAGAACTACCGGCCCGAGCCGATGGATACCGCCGCCGTGCTGCGCCTTTATACCGACAGCGTGAACGCCGTAAAACGCGCGCTGCCGGGCTTTAAGAAAAAAGACGACCAGAACTTTACGGATCTGCAGGCGGGCGGCAAGGGCGTGCTTGTGAACAAAATCTTCAATATGGTGGCCCGCGAGGTGATGCGGCACGCCTCCGGCGATTCGAGCGTCGCCACCGTTCCCCCGCAGGATGAGGAGCAGGTGCTCGAGATCTTTCCGATCTACGGGCAGGAGTTCGCCTGCGACTTAACGGAGCTCTCGCTCATCACCTCCGCCGTCTGTTATACCGACGGCGAACATGAAAAGATTGTGATCACACTGGCCGATACCTCAAACGCCGAGCCCGTCTCCACCCAGTACGGCCGCATTATGACCCCGGCTCCCAGGCAGGATATCGCGGATAAGATCACGAAGTACTTCGTGATGCTGGATGAGGAAAAATTCAAATTCGATTTCCGCTATACGGGCAGCGAGATCATCTGCATACTCGACAAGGAGACAAAAAAACTGCAGTACCTCTCGCAGAAGATGATCGTGCTCATCGACATCAACCTCGATCTGGATTTCAGGCTTTTCTCCGCCGAGCTCGTGAAAGCCTCCGGCACCGTCGTGAACCACGTTGAATATACCGATTTCGACTGGTCGCAGCCGACGGATTAAAAAAATCAAAAAAAATGCTTGACAAAGCGCCGAAGGTGTGATATACTCTCTCTTGCTTGAGAGGTAACGCTTTCGGCACAGTCGGTGATTATAACGCTGAGGTCCCACCCGTTCCCATCCCGAACACGGTAGTTAAGCTCAGTCGTGCTGAAAATACTTGGCGGGCAGCCGCCCGGGAAGATAAGTCGTCGCCGGCATCTCAGAACACCCTTCACGATCGAAGGGTGTTTTTTATTTGACAGGAAACTTCTCGTTTCCTGTCAAATAAAAAGATTGTAACGCCCGCCGATTTTGCCCTTCGGGCTTAGGCGTGTGCGAATACGAAAGCGCTCTGCGCTGCGGCGCAGCCGCTTTCTTGTCTGCCGGCGTATGGATTAAGAATTTTAAGATTTCCTTGTTTTCCGATTAAACGGCTTGCGGTCCGTTCCGCTTGGCGGTATACTGTAGATCAGTACCGGAAAGGACAGATGTTACGATGATAAAACGCTTCAGATCCTGCTTTGTGAAAGAAAACGGCGGTTTTGCGCTGCTCCGTTTTGTGCTTTTCTGCCTCGGCGCGCTGTTTCTGGTATGGTTCCTGCTGCCGATCCCTGTTTTCGGCGTGCTCGGGGTCGGGAACGGTACCGGGATCCTTGCCTCTATGGCGCTGACCGCCGCCGCGCTGCTTTGGCCGCGTTTCGCCGCGAGGGGCAGAGAGAAGGCATGGATCGGCCGTATCATGACCGCCTGCTGTGTGCTGGCGGGAGCAGCGGCGCTCGCCGCCGCCGCCATGGGCGTGAATATGATCGCGGCCGCCGCAAGAAGACCCACGCATCCGGTCGGTCCCGAGACCGCCGTGGTGCTCGGCTGCCAGGTGATCGGCACCTCGCCCAGCCGTATGCTTTCGCGGCGCATCGCCGCCGCAAAGGCGTATCTGGATGAGAACCCCGAGGCCGCCTGCGTCCTCTCCGGCGGGCAGGGAGAGGACGAGGGCTGCAGCGAGGCCGAGTGTATGTACAACGCGCTGACAGAGCAGGGGATCGACCCTGCCCGGCTCTATATCGAAGACCGCTCTACCTCCACGGCGGAGAACATCGCCTTTTCGTGGGAGATCATGCGGGAAAACGGCCTGAACCCCTACGCCGCCATCGTAACGGACGGCTACCATCAGGCGAGAGCCCAGAAGCTGATGCTGGAGATCGGCGATAAAAAGCCCCACGCCGTCAACGCGAAAACGCCCCTTCTGCTCTTCCCGGGCAACGTGGTGCGCGAGATGATCGCAACGGTTTATCACTGGGCCTTCGGGTAAAACACGGCTGAATGTAAGCGCGCAAAAAAAGTTATAAAAGACAAAAGATGAAAGACGAAAGCGGGCGCTGCGCGCGGCATTTAAGAAAAAACGGGCAGAAAAACAAGTCGCCCGAGCAGCGCTCCCCGGCGGGTTTTCCGCATGGCACGTCGTCCCCGACGTGCCGCACCGCTGCCGTCTGCAGGGAGTTTCCCAAGCCGCACGGCGGC
>CADBOC010000259.1 GCA_902796175.1 Oscillospiraceae bacterium
GTCATTTCCAGATTTTTTGCCACCGTGGATCCCTCCGTAGTAATCAGGTGTGTAAAGGCAGCATCCTTTACAGGCTAAACTATACCACATCGCGGCGTTTTTGTCAAGTCTTTTTTCTTCCGGCCGCTTCCGGTTGACAGATATGATATAATAGCAGAAAAAAGATCCGGAAGGGGAATGAAAATGACCGAGGTCGTGGCGGCGCTGATCCGCCGGGGCGATACGTTTCTGATCTGCCGGCGGCCGGCGCACAAGGCGCGGGCGCTCATGTGGGAGTTCGTCGGCGGCAAGGTGGAGCCGGGCGAAACAAAAGAGGCGGCGCTCAGAAGAGAGTGCCGCGAGGAGCTCGGGATCGATATAGAGGTAGGGGATGTCTACATGGAGCTCACGCACGTCTACCCCGATATCACGATCCGGTTAACGCTTTTCAACGCGTCGATCGTTGGCGGGGAGCCGAAGCTGCTCGAGCACAGCGCCCTCGCGTGGATCACGCCCGCCGGGATCGGCGGGTATGCTTTCTGCCCGGCGGACGAAGAGATCCTGGAGCGGCTCAGGCGGGAGGGCGCCGTCTGATCCCGTTATCTCTGATTGCGTTCCTCCAGATAATAGCGGTAGAATTTCACGCCCTCCGCCAGCGCCCGCACGCCGATGTTTTCGTTGGCGGCGTGCATGGCGTCGAGCTGCGCTCTCGTCAGACGCGTGGCGGCAATGCGCAGCACGTTCGGGCATACCGCCTCAAACTGGCGGCTGTCGGTGCCGCCTGTCATCAGGTAGGGCGTGGGGATCGCGTCGGTGAATACCTCGCCGAGACAGCGCGTTAAGAACCGGAATTCCTCGCTCTTCGGGTCCGAAACGGCGGAGGCGTCGCGCTGCATCAGGACCTCGGTCTCGACGCCGTATTTCGCGGCCAGCTTTCTGAGTACCCCGATGCTCTCCTCCGCGTTCTGGTGGGGGGAGGGACGCACGTTCGCGATCACCCAGGCTTTGTCGGGCAGCACGTTCGGGGCGGCAGAACCGCCGCTCATGGTGAACGCGGCGGTCGTAGAGACGAAGGCTCCCGCCATCCGTGAAAAGAGCGGCAGCGCGGCCGTTACAAGCGGGCGGAAGAGCCACAGGTTCCCCAGCACAAAGCGGAAGTAAAACGGCAGATAGGGCGTGATGGCGGCGAACATCTCCGGCACGGGGGTGTGCATTTCGCTGCGGAAGAGCTTTTTCTTTTCCGCAGCCGCGACGAACGCCGACAGCCGCGCGATGGGCGTGTTTTTCGGCGGGGTGCTGGCGTGGCCGCCCGCGCCCCGCGCGATGAATTTTACGTTGCAGAAGCCCTTTTCCACAACGCCCACTGCGGCGCAGGGGCGGGTAAGACCGGGAAATACGCCGTCGATCACGGCGCCGCCCTCATCCAGCACGACGTTCAGGCGGTATTTGTGATCTTTCAGATAGGCGACGGCGGCCTGTGCCCCGCCGCCGGAGTTCTCTTCATTGCGGGAGGAGAAGAGCCACAGGTCCTCTTTGGGGCGAAAGCCTTCGGCGAGCAGCTCCTCGACGGCGGAAAACTCGCAGCAGACCGTGCTTTTGCAGTCCATCGCGCCGCGGCCCCATACGCAGCCGTCTTTGATCACGCCCGCGAAGGGATCCACGGTCCATTCCGCCTGGTCCGCCGGCACCACGTCCTGGTGGCCCATCAGCAGAACGCCCCCGCGTTCGGGCTCCGAGCCAGGGATGCGCAGCAGGATGTTTCCGTCCACATCGTGCCGTTCGGCGGCGGCGAAGGTCAGGGGGAACATCGCTTCAAGCTCCGCCTGAAACGCCCGGAAGACCGGCCAGTCCTCCTCCTGTTTTTTTGAGAGAGTGGGGTGGCGTATCATGCGGCTCAGGCGTTCGGCGTAGAGCGCCTCTTCACGGTCGGTCCAGGCCACGGCGGGCGTTTGCTCCGCCTTTTTTTCTTTGAGCCGCGCGGCGCGCAGGGCGCAGAACGCGAACAGCAGCAGTACCGCGCCGAGCGCGGCGAAC
>CADBOC010000260.1 GCA_902796175.1 Oscillospiraceae bacterium
GATGAGATCGCCCTCCTCATAGGCTCGGTCCCAGCAGCCGTGGCCTTCGGCGCAGTAGGTCGTGAATTCAATTTCAGCCCCCGCGGCCCGGGCGCGTTTCGCCATCAGAACGGAGCATTCGTAGGGGACGGAGGGATCGTCGATCGAATGGTAAACGCGTATGGGTTTGCCCCTGAGCGTTTCTTTCACGCGCCACGGCACGCCCCCGCCGCAGATCGGGGCTGCGCGGTAAAAGGCCTCGGGGTAGGTGGTGAGCAGGTTCCACGTGCCGAAGCCGCCCATGGAGATCCCCGTGACAGAGACGCGCGCGGGGTCGCCGCCGTAAACCGCGACCGCCGAATCCAGAAAGTCTTTGAGCTGCAGGGTGATCTGGTCCCAGATAAAGCCCTTCGGGCACTGGGGAGAGACGGTGATCGCGCGAAGCCCCTTATAGTCCGCGTCCGCGCCGAAGTATTTCGGGATCCCGTGCCGGTGAACAAGCGGCAGCTCCTCCGGCGAGCCGTCTCCGGCTTCGCCCGCCCCGTGTAAAAACACGATCACGGGCGGCTTTTCATCCCCGGGCGCAAAGCCTGTCGGCAGCGTCACGAAGGCGGAAAGGGAGCCGAGCATCGGCGCTTCCCGCGTAAAGACAAATTCGTTTTTCATAAACGGCACCGTCCTTTTCCGGTTTTTCTCAGAATACCATACGGCGGGGGAGAATGTCAACGCCGTCCGGTCCGTACTGCAAAAAAACATCCGGCCCGCCGCCTTTCGGCAGCGGACCGGAAAACCTGGGGGAAGCTGAGTATGGGGGCTAAGAAACAGAGCCTTATCGGTTGCCGGGATAAAAAACACTTGTAAAAGAATACTGCTTCATGTAAAATAGGTTTGTTTCGATCAGAACGCGGGCGGAAGCTCCGGCAGCTTTAAGCCTGCTTCGCTGTCGAGGCTTACCGCCATACGCAGAATGAGGCGCGCGTCGGCCGCCGTGATCTCGCGCTTTGCGCCGGGTGCGTCTACGTCGCCCCAGGCGAGCGCGTCGTCGGCGAGACGCGCAAGCCCCACCGCCTGCCGCAGTACGGCGCGGGCGTCCGCCGCCGTAACGGCGCCGTCCATATCCACGTCGCCCCAGCTGTAGGTGAAGATCCCGGCGTAGAGCGTCACGTTCCGGTCCGTTCCGGCGGGGATCTCCGTTACCGCCTCGCCGTCGGCGTTCACGTTGTCGAACCAGCCGAGGAATTTATACCGGCGGTTCAGGGGCGTTAAGGGCGCGAGCGTGATCCCGTCGTCCACGGTCCGCGTCGTCGGGTTATCGTTTTTGAAGAACGCCGCGGCGCGTTCATCCCGCAGGCGGTATTCCACCGTATAGGGTATGGCGGTCCACTTCGCGTAGAAGGTCTTTTCGCCCTCGTCCGCGGCCGTTATCCCCGTCGTTTTTGTTTTGAAAGCGGCGTCGGCGTACCAGCCGCCGAAGGTATAGCCCGTTCGGGTCGGGTCGGCGAGCTTCACGGCCGCGCCGTAGGTGTAGGTTTCCGGATTGCCGCCGTTCCACACGCCCTCGATCCCGAGCTCATAGCGGATATCCCATCTGCCGAGGATCCACTTGGCGTAAAGCGTTACGTCCTCGCGTTCTCTGAGTAACCAGCAGCCTTCCGTTTCGCTGTAGGCAAGCTTTCCGTCCTTCAGGTTTTTGTCCAGATACCAGCCGTCGAAAACGTATCCCTTTTTCTCGGGGGCGTAGAGCTTTACAGCCGCGCCGCCCTTCGGGTCGAGCTCAAAAGACGCGGGGTTCTTTGAGCTGTTCGTATAGTCCTTGCCCGCGCCGGCGTACGCGATCTGTTTGACCGGCAGCTCCCACCGCGCGTAGAGGGTGACGTCCTTTTTCATTCCGGCGTAAGCGAGGCTTTCCGTTTTCGCGCCGCCCGTCGGGGACGTATACCATCCGAGGAATTTCGCGCCTTCATAGGAAACATCGTTGATCGCGACCGCGCCGTCGTCGGTATAGATCCGTTCGGGGTTGCCGTTGTAGACGTAATCCGTCACCGCGCCCATATCGTAGGAAACACTGCGGAAGGGCAGCTCGGTCCATTTTGCAAAGTAGGTGCGGCTGAGCTTCTCCGCTGTCGTAAAGGTTTTGATCTCGCTGCCTTTTTGGAAATCCTCCGTCGTGTACCAGCCGCCGAAAACAAAGTGCTTTCGCGTTGGCGTATAGGCGGCGGAGGTCAGATCCACGGTGATAAACGTGTCGTCGTCGAAGGTCTCTACCTGCTTCGTGCCGGAGGCGAAGCTGCCGCCGTTCGTTTCGTACCGGACCTTGTATTTGCCGGTCAGCGACAGCTCGATCACGTTTGAAGGCCCGCTTTTGATAAGTACCGTATCGGCGTCAAGCAGCTTATATTCGCAGGTCGCGTCGTCCCGCTCGTTTTCATGACTGTCGCTGCCGTAAAGCGTCGCTCTGAAGTA
>CADBOC010000261.1 GCA_902796175.1 Oscillospiraceae bacterium
CAGAACCGCGCCCCCATTTATGAGGCGCTGCAGACCTTCCGTCAGATGCGGGTGGTCCCCTTTGACGTGCCGGGCCACAAGCACGGCCGCGGCAACCCCGAAATGACCGCCTTTCTCGGAGAGAAGTGCGTTCAGATCGACGTCAACTCCATGAAGCCCCTGGACAACCTCTGCCACCCGGTCTCCGTCATCAAGCAGGCCGAGGACCTGGCCGCCGACGCCTTCGGCGCGGCCCACGCCTTTCTGATGGTGGGGGGCACCACCTCTTCCGTCCAGACCATGGTGCTGGCTACCTGCAAGCGGGGCGACAAGATCATTCTGCCCCGGAACGTCCACCGCTCCGTCATCAACGCCCTGGTGCTCTGCGGCGCGGTGCCGGTCTACGTGAACCCCGAGGTGGACGACCGCCTGGGCATCTCCCTGGGGATGCGGCGGGACCAGGTCTTCAAGGCCATCCGGGAGAACCCGGACGCGGTGGCGGTGCTGGTGAACAACCCCACCTACTACGGCGTATGCAGCGACCTGAAGGCGATCGTCCGCATGGCCCACGCCGCCGGCATGTACTGCCTGGCGGACGAAGCCCACGGCACGCATTTCTATTTCGGCGCGGGCATGCCGGCAACGGCGATGGACGCGGGCGCCGATATGGCGGCGGTTTCCATGCACAAGAGCGGCGGCAGCCTGACGCAGTCCAGCTTTCTGCTGATCGGCGACGGCGTCAGCGACGGGCACGTGCGCTCCATCATCAACCTGACGCAGACGACCTCCGGCAGCTACCTGCTGATGTCGAGTCTTGATATATCCCGCCGGAATCTGGCGCTGCGCGGCCGCGAGATCTTCGCCAAGGTCGTGACGATGGCGGATTACGCCAGAGAGGAGATCAACGCCGTAGGCGGCTACTACGCCTTCGGCAAGGAGCTTGTCAACGGCAACTCGATCTTCGATTTCGACCCCACGAAGCTGAGCGTCCATACCCGCGACATCGGCCTTGCCGGCATCGAGGTCTACGATATCCTGCGCGACGAATACGACATTCAGATCGAGTTCGGCGACATCGGCAACATTCTGGCCTACCTCTCCATCGGCGACCGCCCGCAGGAGCTCGAGCGGCTCGTAAGCGCCCTGGCGGAGATCCGCCGCCGCTACCAGAAGGACCCGAACGGCCTGCTGAGCCAGGAATATCTGGACCCCGACGTGGTAACAAGCCCGCAGGAGGCGTTCTACGCCAACAAAAAGAGCGTAAAGCTCGAAGAGAGCTGCGGCATGGTCTGCAGCGAGTTCGTGATGTGCTACCCGCCCGGCATCCCGATCCTGGCCCCCGGCGAGCGCATCACGCGAGAGATCCTCGATTACATCGCCTACGCAAAGCTGAAGGGCTGCTCCATGACGGGCCCCGAGGATCCCGACATCGAACGGCTGAACGTACTGGCGTAAGGAGGGATCGGTTTGGAGCTTTGGTTCAATGAATTTCATACGCCGGACGTGCAGCATTCCATCCGTGTGGACCGGCATTTATACTCCGGCAAAAGCGATTTTCAGCAGATCGACGTCTTCGTCACCCCTGAGTTCGGCAAGGTGCTCGCCATTGACGGCAGCGTGATGCTCACCGAACGGGACGAGTTCATCTACGACGAGATGATCACCCACGTACCGATGGCGATCCACCCGGCGGCAAGGGACATTCTTGTCATCGGCGCGGGCGACGGGGGTGTGGTGAAGGAGCTGGCCCGCTACGAACGCGTGGAACACATCGATCTTGTGGAGATGGACCCCGAGGTGGTCAAGGTCTGCCGCGCCTACCTGCCCGAAAACGCGAGCCGGCTCGACGACCGCCGCGTTCACATCTATTACGACAACGCCCTGCGCTTTATACGCCGCTGCAAAGAGAGCTACGATCTGATCATCGTGGATTCCACCGACCCCTTCGGCCCCTCCGAGGGCTATTTCACGCGGGAATTCTACGGCATCTGCTACAACGCCCTCAGGGAAGACGGCATCATGGTCAACCAGCAGGGCAGCCCCTTTTTCAAGCACGACGCGGACGCGATGAAGCGCAGCCACCAGCGCATCGCCAGCACCTTCCCCATCTCCCGCGTCTATCAGGCGCACATCCCGACCTACGCCGCGGGCTACTGGCTCTTCGGCTTCGCGAGCAAGAAATACCACCCGATCGACGACCTCGACGCCGCGGGCTGGCGGGCGCTGAACCTGCAGACGCGGTATTACACCACCAAGCTGCACGTCGGCGCGTTCTATCTGCCGGCGTTTCTGGAGGATATGCTCAGGGAGGTGGAAAACGGATGAAACCGAACGTTGAGACCTTTATCGGCTGCGACGCGCCCTACGAGGCGGCAAAGATCGTACTGTACGGCGCGCCGTTCGATTCCACCACGTCCTTTCGCCCCGGCGCGCGCTTCGGCCCCCCGGCGATGCGGCACGAGAGCTTCGGGATCGAGACCTACAGCCCCTATCAGGACCGGGATCTCGCCGACTGCGCCGTCTTCGACAGCGGCGACCTTGAACTGTGCTTCGGCAGCGCCGAGCGGGCTTTGGCCGACGTCGGGGCGCGGGCGGAGGAGATCCTTTCCGACGGCAAATTCCCGCTTCTCATCGGCGGCGAGCACCTTGTGACCCTCGGGGCGGTACGTGCCGTTTTTAAGCGGTACCCCGACCTCCATATCATCCACTTTGACGCGCACGCGGACCTGCGGGACGATTACCTCGGCGCGCATTTGAGCCACGCCTGCGTCATCCGCCGCTGCCACGACCTTTTGGGCGACGGGCGCATCCATCAGTTCTGCATCCGCAGCGGCGACAGAGAGGAATTCCGCTTCGCGAAGGAGCATACCGACATGCACCCCTTCAGTTTCGACGGGCTGGAACAAACCGTCGGGGAGCTGAAAAAGTCCGGCGTTCCGGTCTATTTCACCATCGACCTCGACTGTCTGGACCCCGCCGTGTTCCCGGGCACGGGCACACCGGAGGCCGGCGGCGTGACCTTCCCCGCGCTTTTATCGGCGATCCGCCTTGTGAGCGGCCTGAACGTCGTCGGCGCGGACGTTAACGAGCTCGCGCCCATGCTCGACCAGAGCGGCGCTTCCACCGCCGCCGCGTGCAAGACGCTGCGCGAGCTGATCCTCGCCTTATATTGATACAAAAAAAGGAGATACGAACATGAGCAGAGTTTTAGTCATCGGCTGCGGCGGCGTCGCGAACGTCGCAATCCGCAAGTGCTGTCAGGTGAGCGAGGTCTTTACCCAGCTTGTGATCGCGAGCCGCACCAAATCGAAGTGCGACGCGCTGAAGGCGGCGCTCGAGGGCAAAACGGAAACAAGGATCAGCACCGCCGAGGTGAACGCGGACGACGTGAACGCCCTGATCGCGCTGATAAACAGCGTAAAGCCGGACCTTGTGATGAACATCGCCCTGCCCTATCAGGATCTCACGATCATGGACGCGTGTCTCGCCTGCGGGGTCAACTACATGGATACGGCGAATTATGAGCCGGAGGATACGGACGACCCCGAATGGCGCGCGATCTACGAAAAGCGCTGCAAAAAGGCGGGCTTTTCCGCCTACTTCGACTACAGCTGGCAGTGGGCGTACCGCGAGAAGTTCGAGAAAGCGGGCCTCACCGCTCTGCTCGGCTGCGGCTTCGATCCCGGCGTGACGCAGGCCTACTGCGCCTACGCCAAGAAGCATGAGTTCGACGAGATCGACACCATTGACATCCTCGACTGCAACGGCGG
>CADBOC010000262.1 GCA_902796175.1 Oscillospiraceae bacterium
CGTAGTCCGCCATGTCGCCGAGCTGTACGCACCAGTCGTTCACGTCGTCCGTGCAGCCCTCGTCCAGCACGGCGCGGGAGGCGCGGCAGGAGCAGATGCCGGCGGCGATGTGGCCCTCGTATTTATCGAGCCAGTAGGAGATGCGCTCCAGCGTGATGGCCTCCTGCTTCGCGTCGATGGCCTTTTCAACCGGGATGACGTGCATGCCGATGCCCATGCCGCCGGGGGCCACCATGTGGGTGATGCCCGCGAGCGGGATAAAGGTCATGCGCTCAAAAAAGGAGGTCACCGCCGGGTTGCGCGCGATGCGGTCCTCAGAGGAGTTGAAAAGCTCCGCGCTGCCGGGCACAAAGAAGGGCAGGCGGTAGCGCTTGATCCTGGGGGCGTTCGCGATGGGGTGGTCGTCCGTCAGGTTGTGGGTGTAGTTGTCGCCGTAATCGTATTCGATCACGCCGATCACGGACATCTGCTCATACACTTCCTCGATGTGCTTGGGCTCCACGCCCTTGTGGAGCCGGATGAGGTCGTCGAGGGTGTAGTGCTTTCTGAGCTTCATTTTGTTGCACATGTCCACCATCTCGGGGGTGAGCATCTCGCGCAGGCCCCAGTATTCGGGGTCGTCGGCGCCAACGCCGCCGATCTTGTGCGCCACGACGTCCGTGATCTTCTGCGCGAGCTTCGCGTAGTTCCGGCGCAGCTCTTTTTCGCCCTGGAATTTGCTGATCACGACTTTGCTTTGTTTCGGCATACTGTCACACCTCAGTCAATTTTTTTATGAACCAGTTTACGAGCGCGTCCATGTTTTCGCCTGTTTTCGCGGAAACGGGGATCACCTCGGCTTTGGGGTTGCGTTCGCGTACGTTTTCGGCGCACCGTTTCAGATCGAAATCGAAGTAGGGCAGCGCGTCGGTTTTGCTGACGACGGCAAGATCGCACTTGCCGAAGACCAGCGGATATTTGAGCGGCTTGTCGTCGCCCTCGGGCACAGAGAGGATCACAAGATCCACCGTCGCGCCCGTGTCGTATTCGGCGGGGCAGACGAGGTTGCCCACGTTCTCGAGAAAGACCAGATCGAGGTCACCGCCGAGGGCGGCGAGGCCCTCTTCGGTCATGCCCGCGTCCAGGTGGCACATGCCGCCCGTGTGCAGCTGCACCGAACGGCAGCCGGTCTCCCGCGCCACGGTCACGGCGTCCACGTCGGAATCGATATCGGCCTCCATCACGCCGACGCGGTACCGTTTCGAAAGCCGCCGGATGAGCGAGACCAGAAGCGTCGTTTTGCCGCTGCCGGGGGAGGACATCACGTTCACAAGGCAAACGCCCTGTTCTTTGAGCCTCGCCCTGAGGGCCTCGGCCGCGCGGTCGTTGTCTTCGAATACGCTTTTTGATAAAAGGATCGTCCTGACTTGCATATCGGCGCCTTTCGTGGAGAGTGAGATGGTTGGAAATGAGAAGCGAGAGGTGAAGGACGGGCTCCGCCCGTACCCGATTTTATAAAAACCAAAACGCGAAGCGTTTTCCGGCGTTTCTCATTTCTGACTTCTCACTTCTCACTTCTCATTTCTGAGATCCTTCGGATCTCAGAAGAACCTTCCGATGATATCCTTGCTGGCGGCGCAGGTGTCTTCCATGTCGCCGAAGGAGAGGATCTCGCCGGCGTAGTAGGTGTTGTTCACGCCCTGGATGCGCTCAAGCCGGTCGTACCAGCCGTTCGCGTAATCGGCGGGGCCGACGTGCGGGCAGTAATAGCTCTCCTGCGCGTAGAGCACCTCTTTGATCGGGAAGCCGAGCGCGAGCTCAACGTCGGCGCGCATGTGGTCGAGGGTCTTGTTGTAGGGCACGTCGGGGTCGCCGGTGTGGTTGCGCAGCGCGTAGACCGTGCAGGGGCAGTTCTTGCCGAGGTCTTCCCATCTGTGGTAATAGACCATCGCGTGGCCGAGGCGCGCGGGTTCCATGTTCTCGAAGATATAGCCGGAGATCACGGGGCCCTGATCATCCTCAAAGCGGGCGATGAAGTCCACGTATTTCTCATGTACGATCCGGGAGAACAGATCCTTCTCCTCGTCGGAGGCGTCTGCGTAATCCTTGAAGTAATCGAGGGGCGTGGTGATGATCAGCTTGTCGAAGGTCTCGGTGGTCTCGGTTCCGTCGGCGGCGCGCACGGTGACGAGCACCTTGCCGTCGGGGCGTTCCACCTTCACGACCTCGGTCTGGAGCACGGCGGGGTGCTTGAGTTTTCTGTTCACGCTCTCATAGATCTCCTGGGTGCCGTCCTGCCAGGTCCACAGGCGCAGACCCACGAATTCCTTGGCGGTGGTCATATCGAGGTATTTGAGCACGTACGCCGCCGGGATCTCGTCAAAATAGCCGTAGCCGAAGGAGGTGTAGGGGGCGATCCAGATGCGCTGCACCTCGGGGATCTTGTTGATCTCGCAGAATTTCTTGAAGGGCAGGGCCAGGTCGCGCAGGTTGGGGTTGGCGCCGCGGATGTAGTTCGGGAACGCTTCGCCGGCGTTGGAGCCGTCTTCGTTCGGCACGATCTTGGAGATGCCGTCGAACCGGCCGTCGGCGACGCCCACGTGGCCGTAGCAGTCGTAGCCGGCGTACTTGGTCGTCAGCAGCTTCTGCAGCTTTTTGAACTGCCTTTTAAGCTTGAGCAGACCGATGGTCTTTTTTTTTTTTTTATTCACCTTGGGGTTGAACGGCTCGATCCTGTCGCCGTAGACGTTGCGGTACTCGCGGCGCATGTTCGGCTCGCCGGGCTTGAAGTCGGGGCCCTTGTGGTAGTAGCCGCCGAATTCCTCCATTTCGGAGACGGCGTGGTAGGTGATGGCGCCCATGATCGCGCCGGTCTCGTAGGCGCGCTTTTCGCCGTTCACCTCGATCTTGGGGGAATAGGCCTTGCCGCCCACCTTGTTGAGCTTTTCGTAGATCACATAGTCGGCGTATCCCTTTTTCTCAAGATACACCGCGCAGGCGAGTCCGGCGGGTCCGCCGCCGATGATGCAGATGCGTTCGTTCGTGTTTGCCATGATTGGTTCCTCCTGTATTTTTAGTGAAAAGTGAACAGTGAGTGAGAAGTGAGAAATGAGAAATGAGCAATGAAGGACGGGCTGAAGCCCGTACCCGTTTTTATAAATCGAAATGCGCAGGCGTTTTCTTAAAAAACTGACAGCTGACTGCTGACTACTGACAGCTGACTACTGACTACTGACTACTGACTACTGACTACTGACAACTGACTACTGACTGCTGACAGCTGTCAACCGATCTTCCCCCGGATCCGTTCCTCCAGAAACGCGGCGATCTCCCCGACGCCTTCGTTCTGTTTCGCCGATACGAAGAAGACCGGGGCTTCGGGGTTGCGGCGGGCGACGTTCGCCCTCGCTTTTTCGCGGTCGAAGTCGAAGATGGGCGAGACGTCCGTCTTCGTCACGGCGACGGCGGAGGCCACCTCGAACATCAGCGGGTACTTCAGGGGCTTGTCGTCCCCCTCGGGGACGCTGAGCAGCACCAGATTCAGATCCGCGCCGGTGTCGAATTCCGCCGGGCATACAAGATTCCCGATGTTCTCCAGAAAGATCAGGTCCAGTCCCTCGACGCCCAGCGCCAAAAGCGCCTCCTCGCTCATCTGGCAGGTGATGTGGCACGCGCCGCCGGTGTGCATCTGTATCGTTTTCACGCCGGTCTCGCGCTCCACCCGCAGGGCGTCGGTATCCGAATCGATGTCCGCCTCGATCACGCCGACGCTGTACCGTTCACGCAGCAGCGGGATCAGTCTGGTGAGCAGCGTGGTCTTGCCCGCGCCCGGGGAAGACATCACGTTCACATAGAATATGCCCTTTTCACGCGTAAGGTCGCGCACGTCCTTCGCGCGTTCGTTGTTGCGGGACACAATGTCCTCTTTGATCGTTACTGTTTTCATACGTTTTCTATTATATCATACATTGTGACAGAAAATCAATCTATGATTGCGGGCATAACTGTTCAAAACCGCCGTAAACGCGAATAGTTAACAGGCAACACAGGCTATCGCCGGAGGTAAAAGGTAAAAGCGAAAAGGGAAAAGCGAAAAGGTAAAAGGGAAGGACGGGCTTTGCCCGTACCCATTGTATAAAACAAAACGCGTCAGCGTTTTCCGAAGTTTTTACCTTTTCATTCGCGCCGCAGCGCGATAAATCCGGATTTGTCGAGGCAGAGGAATCGTTTTCGGCGAGGCGCGGAGGCCGCCTTCATCGGTAGCGCGGCTGCCCTCAGCC